>CAXEVD010000420.1:0-2369 GCA_963999395.1 uncultured Halieaceae bacterium | reverse complement strand
CTGGCTTCCCCGCACCCTCGTCGCGCACGTAACGCCCTCGAATGAGCACCAGCACGCTCGATAGCCGAGATACCGTATGACCGAGAATCAATGCAGTGGGAATATGGCGAGCGGGCAGTTCTGTTAGCAGCGCGATCTTTAGTAACAAAGCGACGACAACTGCCAGCGTTCCGTAGGTGCCAACGCGTGAGTCACGCATAATTTCAAGCGCCCTAGATTTGCTCGTGCCGCCACCGACGCCATCAAAGGTGTCCGCAAGTCCGTCCTCATGAAAGGCCCCCGTGAGCGCCACCGTGGCGGCAACACAGACCAGCACTGCCGAGCCAAGGCTCAGTAATTCGTTTGCTACGAGAAAAACGGCTCCCCCAGCGGTGCCAATCAGAGCCCCGACCAGAGGAAAGTAGCGTGGAATTTCGGCCATTCGTAGTTCGGAGTAATGATCGTCGGATCTGACAGGGATGCGCGTCAGGAACTGAAGGCTCAGAATGAAAATCGAGTATTCCTGCCTCATTCGCGATTCGACACGCCCGCGTCATCAAAACTTGCCATCTCTGACAGCATTTTCGCCGCCGCGCGGATAATAGGCCACGCCAGCAAGCCTCCTGTGCCCTCGCCCAAGCGTAACTGCAGATCGAGAATAACGTTCGCGTTCATAGCCTCAAGCACCTGGCGATGGCCTTGCTCCGCGGAAACATGGGCAAATATCAAGTGCTGTTCGATAGTTGCGTTCAGGTCTCTGGCACACAGCGCAGCCGCGCTGCAAATAAAGCCATCAACAATGATAGGACGGCCGGTGCCCGCAGCCCCCAGCATAGCACCAGCCATCATGGCTATTTCGAAGCCACCGTACTCACGAAGCGCATCTGCGGCGGCAAGTTTCGGCGCGGTGCGCACAGACGCCTGCTGCAATAATTCACGCTTCTTCGCCAGTCCCGCATCATCAAGACCCGTCCCCCGACCTGTGAGGTCAGCAACCGCCGACCCCAAAACTTTGGCGGAGACGAGTGCAGCCGAAGCCGTGTTTCCGATTCCCATCTCGCCAAAAGCTATGACGTCGCTCTTCGCGCTCTCACCTAGCGCTTGGCCGTGTATGATCGCGCGCTCGTATTGCTCTACCGTCATCGCAGCTTCAACGACCGCGTTGGCAGTACCGTCGCCCAACCGCCGGTTGATCAGTGAGGGATGGTTTATCTCACCGCCCTTCACGCCAGCATCAACAACGCTGAGCGACACGCCGGAGGAGCGGGCAAATACCGCTGACGCTGCGCCCCCCTGCAGAATATTGAGCACCATCTGCCGAGTCACTTGATGCGGATAGGCGGACACACCCGCGGCCGCAATGCCGTGGTCAGCCGCAAACAATATAAGCTCGCAGGTGTCGATTTCAGGCTGCAGCGTCCCTGAAATTGCGGCCAGTTGCGCAGCCACTTTCTCTATAGCACCGAGTGAGCCTAGCGGCTTTGTCTTGCCGTCGATAAACGCTTGAACGGACTCTGCAAAATCAGTCGTATTGTCCCTGGTTTCCATGTTCAACAAAGCTGTGCCGGCCCTGAACCCTCAATAGTCAACGCCGCGACGCGCTTTGATGCCTGACGCATACGCGTGCTTAATGTCTTTGACCTCCGACACTGTATCCATAATACCTTGCAGGGCTGAACCACCACCGCGCCCTGTGACGACCACGCTTTGTTCCCGTGGACGGTCCCGCAGGGCCTTCAGCACCGTTTGCTCTGACAAATAGTCGTAAGAGAGCATGTAGGTCAGTTCGTCTAGCACCACCAGATCCAGCTCCTCGTTTTCAAGCATGGGTTGAGCAATTGCCCAGGTGCGCTCTGCCGCTTCCATGTCACTGCTTCGGTCCTGTGTGTCCCATGTGAATCCAGTGCCCATCTGGTAGAACTCTACCGAAGGACAGTGATCCCGCAGATATAGCTCCTCTCCCGAGAGCTGAGGACCCTTAATGAATTGCACTACACCGACACGATGCCCGTAACCCAGTGCTCTCATAATCATGCCGAAGGCCGAACTCGTTTTGCCTTTGCCGTTCCCCGTAAGAAGAATCGCTACGCCACGCTCCTCGTCAGCCGCTTCAATCGCGGCATCAACCCTCTTTTTCTGCTTTTCCATCGCCGCCTTATGGCGGGCGTTTTTACCCTTGTCAGAACTCATATCTCACACCGCCATAGATAGCTGCGCCGGCCGTATTGTAAGTAATGACCTCTTTATACTCTTCGTCGAATACGTTTTCAGCGCGGAGGTATAAATTGAGCCCCGACGTCACGCGATAGCTGGCGTTCAGATCCACCACCGTATAGTCATCTAGCGGCACCTGCCCTATGTCCACAGAGTCTTGAGAGCTGCGTAGGTTA
>CAXEVD010000419.1:0-2370 GCA_963999395.1 uncultured Halieaceae bacterium | reverse complement strand
AGTGTCTCCCCTGTAACGTCCAGTACCAGGTTTTCAGGTGCATCGAACAGGCCGTCATAGTCCGCAGCATTCAGCACCTTGGCGAGTGTTTGCATGTACACGGAATGAAGCGGGTCGTAACCGTTCTCGTAGCCTTCCACGAGTACCTCCGTATCCGTAGGGTAGCTGCTGAGCAGTTGGATGAGCTGGGATACCTTCATTTCCAAATCCTTCTTGGGGTTCTACCCCGTTACTGCGGACACTTTTGAAAAGAGGCACAATGTGCCAAAGGAGTGTTCATGTCCAAACGCAGAAGATACAGCCCCGAATTCAAGCGCGAAGCCATCGCGCTATCTCGCCAGCCAGGTGCCAATTGCCGCCAGGTGGCCTTAGAGATTGGTATTAATCCCAACCTGCTGTCCCGGTGGGCGCGTGAAGCCGAAGGGGAGCCAAGCAAGGCCTTCAAGGGCTCGGGAACGCCGCGTGACGAAGAGCTTGCGCACTTGAAGCGCGAACTGGCACGGGTAAAAAAGGAACGTGATTTTTTGCGCGAAGCGGCAGTGTTCTTTGCAAAGGAGTCGTCCTGAGGTATCAGGCGATTCAACACTGTCGCAGTCTTTTCCCGATACGTCTTATGTGTCGTTGCCTGAAGGTATCGGCCAGCGGCTATTACGCTTGGGCATCTCGTCCGCAGTCCAGCAGGGCAACAGCGAACGAGAGTCTGTTGCAGCGGATCAGAGAGATTCATGATGACAGTGGCGGAATGCTTGGGTCGCCCCGTATGCACGAAGACTTAGCTGCCGAAGGCGTTGCAGCCAGCCTGAATCGGGTTGCAAGGCTAATGGCTAAGCACGGCATTCAGGGTTGGCCCCGCAGGAAGCGAGGACGCCTTGGACGCGCATCAAATCGGCCACAAGGTATTCAGAATCATCTTGAACGGGATTTCTCCGCACTGGAACCTGATACCAAGTGGGTCACTGACATAACGGAGATCTCCACGCAGGAAGGAAAACTATTTCTCTGCGTGGTCCTGGATTTGTTCAGCAAGCTGATCGTCGGCTGGTCTATGCACCACAGGCAGGATCGGCAGATGGTAATCAGAGCCGTTCAAATGGCTGTCTGGCAACGTCAGGGCAAAACACCGGTGATATTGCATTCAGACCGAGGCAGTCAGTTCACCAGCGGTGATTACCAGCGATACCTAGGCAGTAACGATTTGGTCAGCAGTATGAGCGCGGTTGGCCATTGTGGAGACAACGCCGCCTGTGAGGGGTTCTTCGGAATGCTGAAACGAGAGCGGGTACACCATCGGCGTTACCGTACGCAGGACGAGGCAAGAGCTGACCTATTTGAATACATCGAGCTGTTCCATAATCCCAGGATGCGACGTAGAGTTGCTGCTCAGGATCGAAAACTTACAGCCGTTTTATAACCGTCCGTGGAAACGGGGTAGAACCCGTTTCTGCTCTCAGCAGGCGTACCTATCCCGTGAGCGGTGGCCCTTGAGGCAAAAGCTTGGCCATGCGTCGCAGGTTCTGCACCGCCGCCGCCAAAGTGAATTCGTCAGTGGCACCTGTCAGGCCGCGCAGTCGTAAACGATCGAGTTTCATGATCCGTTTGAGGTGGGCGAACAGCATCTCCACCTTCTTTCGTTCGCAGCGAGAGACGAGGTATTCCGGTGTCTTGGCGATGCGCCTGGCCACATCGCGGGCAGCCTCATGGATACTGCGGACGATCTTCCGATTCGGCGTGTTGGGGCAGCATTTCGCTTTCAGCGGACAGGTAGTGCAGTCGGTTTGGCTGGAGCGATAAATGATGGTGTTGGCCTTGGTCACCCGCGATCTTTTCTGGGTGAAGGCGCGCCACTCACTGCGTAGTGGTTTGCCGGCTGGGCAGCGGTATTCATTGGCCTCCTGGTTCCAGTGGAAGTCGTTACTGGAGAGGCTGTCGTCCTTGCGCTCAGTCTTGTCCCACACCGGCACATGCGGCTCGATGTCCTTTTCTTCGACCATCCAGGCCAGCATCGGGGCGGTGCCATAAGCGGTATCGCCGATAAGGCGTTCCGGTGTGAGATCGAACTGAGCTTTGACACGCTCAACCATCGTCCTAGTCGAATCGACTTCGGCGGTACGGTGCGCCGGGGTAGCTTCCACGTCCATGATCACACCGTGCTCAGTGTCGATCAGGTAATTCGTGGAGTAGGCAAAAAAGGCCGGCCCACCTGGCGCTGCTGTCCAACGGGACTGAGGATCTGTGAGCGAAATTTTCTTGGGAAGAGCCTCAGCCAGCGCCTCTTCATCAAGGGCTTCGAGGTACTCGCGCACTGCGCGGCTGCTGAGCTTTGGATCGTTCCAATCGACCTCATCTCCCGCTACCCCACGTTGCCGGCTG
>CAXEVD010000418.1:0-2370 GCA_963999395.1 uncultured Halieaceae bacterium | reverse complement strand
TGCGGCGCCGAGATGGCGGCCCTGCGACGCGAGCACACGACTGAGCTCGTCAAGCTGTTCATCTAAACCACCACAGGATTTGTAAGAGGCAGACTGTTTCATGATTACTGCACTGGACCATATTGCGATTGCCGTACCGGATCTTGAGGGCGCGATCGCGCGTTTCCTCGAGGATTTCGGACTCCAACATGACGGCAACGAAGTGGTGGAGGCGGCCCAGACCACGACGGCGTTTTTTAGCGTACCCGAGACGCACATAGAACTGGTCCATCCGTTAGACGGCGCCGGGCCCATTGCAACGTATCTCGAGAAGCGTGGTGGCGGGTTGCATCACCTGTGCTTCCGAACGGATGACATTGATGGGGATGTCGAGCGGCTGCGCGCCAAGGGTTACCAGTTCACCAGCGATGCGCCGACACCGGGTGCGCATGGCTCACGCGTCATTTTTATCCATCCAAAGAGCTGTGATGGTGTCTTGATCGAGCTGTCCCAGCCCGCGGAGTCGCACGCATGAGTGTTTATGATCCGGATGCCGCTAACTTATCGGCGTGGGGCGCGCTGGTTGAAAAGCAGAGCAAAGGGCTAAAGCCAGACGACTTTACCTGGCACACCCCCGAGGGTATCCCGCTCAAGACCCTCTACACCGCAGAAGATCTAAAGACTCTGCCTTACACCAACACCATGCCAGGCATGGCGCCCTACATCAGGGGGCCACAGGCCACTATGTATGCGGGGCGACGCTGGACGATTCGGCAATACGCGGGTTTCTCAACCGCGGAAGCGTCGAATGCCTTTTATCGCAAATCACTGGCCGCAGGCGGGCAGGGCATCTCGGTGGCATTCGATCTCGCGACTCACCGCGGTTATGACTCCGATCACCCGCGGGTGTCAGGGGACGTCGGCAAGGCGGGTGTGGCGGTAGATTCTGTCGAGGACATGAAGATCCTCTTTGACGGCATACCGCTTGATCAGGTTTCGGTATCGATGACGATGAACGGTGCTGTTTTGCCGGTGTTGGCGGGATATATCGTCGCCGCGGAAGAACAGGGGGTCGATCAGTCAGCGCTCTCGGGCACGATCCAGAATGACATCCTCAAAGAGTTCATGGTGCGCAACACCTATGTTTACCCACCGGCCCCCAGTATGCGGATCATTGGGGACATCATTGCCTACTGCTCGGCCAATTTACCCAAGTTCAACACGATCTCGATCTCGGGTTATCACATGCAAGAAGCGGGGGCGAACGCAGCGCTTGAGCTCGCCTACACCCTCGCCGATGGTAAGGAGTACATCCAGACCGCAATTGCTGCTGGCCTCAAGATTGATGATTTTGCGCCCCGCCTGAGTTTTTTCTGGGGCATCGGCATGAATTTCTATATGGAAATTGCCAAGATGCGCGCGGCGAGGTTGTTGTGGGCGGAAATCGTAGATGCCTTTGGCCCTACCAACCCTAAAAGCAGCATGTTGCGCACCCACTGCCAGACGTCGGGCTGGTCGCTGACCGAGCAGGATCCCTACAACAACATCGTGCGCACGACGATTGAGGCGATGGCGGCGGTGTTTGGTGGCACCCAGTCTCTGCATACCAATGCCCTCGACGAGGCGATTGCGCTGCCGTCTGACTTTGCCGCCAGAATCGCGAGGAACACGCAGCTGATCCTGCAGGAAGAAACCGGCATCGGGCAGGTGGTGGATCCCTGGGGTGGCTCCTACATGATGGAAACCCTCACCAATGACATGGCCGCTAAGGCCCGCGAATTAATCGCCGAGATCGACGAGCTGGGCGGCATGGCCAAGGCGATCGAGAGCGGCATACCCAAGCTGCGGATTGAAGAGGCCGCAGCGAAAAAGCAGGCGCGCATCGACCGGGGCGAAGACGTGATCGTTGGTGTGAACAAGTTTCAGATCGACGAACAGGATGCGGTGGACATTCTTGAGATCGATAACGAGCAGGTGCGGGGCTCACAGCTGGCTCGATTGGTGAGTATTCGTGAGACTCGAGATGACGCCGCGGTTGAGGCCGCATTGAACGCGCTGACCCAAGCCGCAGAGGCGGGTGAGGGAAATCTGCTGGGGCTAGCGGTTGAGGCGACGCGTTGTCGGGCAACAGTCGGTGAAATCTCCGATGCCCTTGAGACGGTTTATGGGCGCTTCGTGGCCAATGCACAGACCGTATCGGGGGTGTATGGTGCGGCGTATGCAGAAGATGCCAACTGGGAGGGCATCTCCATGGATATTGAGTCCTTTGTGGAGCAGCACGGTCGTAGGCCTCGTATGTTGGTCGCCAAGATGGGGCAGGACGGTCATGATCGTGGCGCCAAGGTAGTCGCCACCGCCTTCGCGGATGTCGGTTTCGACGTTGACCTATCA
>CAXEVD010000417.1:0-2372 GCA_963999395.1 uncultured Halieaceae bacterium | reverse complement strand
TGACGCGCCGGCATGGTTCTTTATCGACATCCAGCCTGACCAGATCGACCGTTTCATGGAGATTGCGTCCGGGACCGAAGGCATTTCACAGGTGGCGAAGACACCGATGCTGCGCGGCCGGGTCACCGAGCTTGGCGGCGTCGCCGCTGCGGTCGGCGGCGGCCATCGCCGTCGCCAGTTTCAAGATGACCACTTGTGCCGCGATCCGCGCGTTACAAGTTCACGATTTTCTGATGAACGCGCCAGGACCTGCAACAGCGGCGGTAGTGGAGCGCTCCGGCCCGCGCGCCGCGATAGCTTTGGGGCTCGTGATCTACGTCGTGGTCGTGGGCGGCCTATGGGCCTGCGGGAGCGACGACGCGCTGTATCCCGTCGTGACGGCGGGCGGGCGCGGCGAAAGAATGGTCCAGCAAGCCTTCTTTGGACTCGTCGTGGTCTTGGCGCTCGGCTGGAACTTCATGTGGCTCGCGTCGACTTCTGCGTTAGATGCCGCGGCCAGAGCGGGCGGCGCGACGAGCTGCAGTACACGCTGTGCGGCGCGCTGGTGGAGGAGATTCGGGCCGCGTATTCCGAGTACGGTTTTTATGTTTTTGAGAATGTGCTGAGCGCCGAAGAGCTCGAAGACATCAAAGCAGATCTCGACACCATGCGCGCGCAGTTTCCCACCGGTCCGGAGAGTCAGGTGAACGCCGCCGGTGAACCGGCATTGGGTGCTGACGCCAAAGCGCTGACGCTGGTGTGGTCAAAACCATTAGGTGACCCGCTGGGTGGTACTGAACTCGCCAATGGCCGCCATCAGGTGAAAATGTTCGAGCCTGAGGCGGACGTCGAGGCGCCACTTGCTGCGCCATTTATTATTCTTGGTTCTCTTCAGTTCTCGGATGCCTGTTTGAGGACCTACGCGCACCCCGAATTACTCAAGGTGACAGAGTCCATCAATGGCCCGGACTTTGCGCCGTTCAATGAGGCGCTGTTCATCAAAGAGCCGGGTATTGGTGCCGCGGTCTCCTGGCATCAGGATGGAGTGACCCACTGGGATAGTCCTGACTTTGACGAGGATATCCACGGCTTTAATTTCATGGCTCAGGTGTATGGCAGCACCGCCGTGAATGGTGTCTGGGTGCTCCCGGGTACCCATAAGCAGGGCAAGCTCGATATCAAGGCGCTGGTCGCCGAGTCTGGCAGTGAACGGCTCGAAGGTGCGGTACCGATTGTCTGTAACCCCGGTGACGTGGTGATGTGTAATCGGCAGCTCCTGCACGGCTCATTTCCCAACTGCGGGTTTGAGCCACGCATTACCGTGAATTTTGGCTTCCACAAGCGTTCATCGGTATTGGGCGTGATGGGCGGTGGTATCCACAGTGATGCTCAAGTGTTTGACGAGGAGATTGTGGCTCGCCGCTCACGGGCGATCGGCTATGCCATTGATGCTCGCAAGCAGCGATTCCCCGACGAGACCCCTTACCACTATCAGCCGCTCTCGGCCGCCGCCAACGATTACCGGTGGGATGAGTTTGCGCGGGCTGACCTTAAGGACTACAACCTCGACGACCTCAGCATCTGACTTGCCGGGCGTATGCCGCCGAACCGCAGCCGTTAGTGATTCAAGTAGTTTTTAGCGATTTAACAGTTCGGCCATGATGGCGTTGAACCGAGCGGGGTCTTCCTGCATTACGAAGTGGCCGACACCGGACATCAGTGTTGCCTCAAAAGAAGCGGTTAGGGCCTGTCCTGCGCGGGTGTTGGTGGGGCGATAGTCTGAGTTGATCAGACGAATGGGCACGTCGATGTCCGCCAATGTCTGTTCGACATCTTCGTTATACCAGTGGGCGATACCCTCGAGCGAGCCGATGCCCGCTGCGGGCGGCGCAGCACTCATATCGCGGGCAATTTGGTCAATCAGCGCGGGGTCTGATGTGGGCAAGAAAAAACTGCTGCGCACCATTCCGTCTACCGTGCCTGGAAAATCAGCTTCCATGGCGGCGAGCATCGCCGCAAGTTGCGCATCGGCGTAACGCAGCGACACATCGCTCAGGGTATCGGCACCGATGATCATTTTGACGCGCCCTTTGAGAAGCCTCGCGGCCTCGAGTGCAATCTGCCCGCCCATCGAATGACCAACCAGAATGATGTCTTCCAGTTGCAGCGTATCGGCTACCGCGGCTACATCGGCACCAAAATTGGCCATCGCTCAGGCTTCGCGGTTCACTCCCGAGTCGCCGTGCCCGGCGAGGTCAAGGGCAACCACTTGATGCGTGGCAGCGAAGACAGGTAGCTGTGCTGACCAGTAGCTGCGATCGCAGTTCCAGCCGTGGACGAAAATTAGCGTCGGTGATCCCCTGCCGCCAGACTCGTAATGGATTTGGATGCCG
>CAXEVD010000416.1:0-2394 GCA_963999395.1 uncultured Halieaceae bacterium | reverse complement strand
CAGCGATGCGGAGTAGGCGGCGCGGTTAAAGGCGATACCCTAGAGATACAGGGTGACCAGCGTAGCGCCTGCCAGGAGCACCTAAAGAAGATTGGCTACGAGGTCAAACTGTCAGGAGGATGACTCGGCCATGTGCAGCAGAGTCTTCTGTCCTGTCTTGCGCGCACCGTAATCTTTAACCGCCTCTACGGTGATTGCCTCCGCCAGACTGATTCGCGAGGAATAGTGGCTCACGAAGGTAGTATCAATCTCATCCAGTACACGCTGCTGCATTCGCGCCACCACCTCCGGCCCCGCCCGCTTCATAAACGGCGTCAACGGCCACCCACTCACCGACCACACCCAGCCATAGCCGCGTGTGAGCTCGGTCGCACCCAGATCTAATTGACCATAAATGTAGGCCTGCTTGGGCTCCTCGGAACCATACCGCGACCAGGGCCCTGTCTGTGCTGCGGCAATTTCCATCGCGGTCAGAATACGATTCACAACCCGCCCACCACCGATGGCATCGAACGCGAGCGTCGCACCGGTCGCCACCAGCGCCGCGATCAAATCCTTCATGAACGATTCTGCCTGACTGTTCAGTACCCACTCCGCTCCCATGGACTTCAACAGTTCGACCTGCTCGTCAGAGCGCACAATATTGACCAACGGCACACCATCGGCCTGACACAAGCGCAACAACATTTGCCCCAGATTCGACGCTGCTGCGGTGTGCACTATCGCCTGCTGCCCTTCCATCAACCGTGTTTCCATGAATCCCAGGGCGGTCATGGGATTGACGAAACACGAGGCCGCTTGCTCTGCAGAGATCCGCTCGGGGAATGCCATGCATTGGGATGCCGGCAGGCAGCGGTGTCCGGCATACATCTCGCCACCAAAAATGCCGACCCGTTGCCCTATGAGTGCTTGCGCGGCATCGCTATCACCCGCGGCAATCACCCGACCACTCCCCTCATTCCCAACAGCCATCCAGTGGCCGATTCTCGGCGCCATCGCGCGCATCGCGGCGGAGGGTACATCTAACAGCAACGCGGGTTGACCATCCCGCTCTGCCGTACGAACGGTACTCAAGTCCGCAGCGCCGAACATCAAACCAAGATCCGAAGGATTAATGGGCGCCGCCTCAATCTCAACCATCACTTCGTCAGGACCTGGCTCGGGCAGCTCTACCTCAACCAGCGTGCACTCCACTGTGCCATTCTCGTGAACGCAGGATTGCATTTGTGTCGTTTTCATCAGCCTCTCCTCACCCGGCGGTCGTTATCACATCCGGCCCAGCATACTCGCTTAAAAAGTCGGTCAGTAACGCTCATCAATAGAGCGCCTCCCGCTCAGCTGCGGTCAACAAGCTCACATGCAGCTCCGATCTCATCCGGTAAATTACAAGGTACGCCAATACGGCCTGGACATACTCCCGCGTCTCGCCGAAGGGTATCGAGTCCACCCACTGATCCACCGCCATCTCTTTCTTCGCCCAGCGCACCACCCGACTCGGACCAGCGTTATAAGCCGCAAGCGCCTTGACCCGATTACCCTCAAAGCGCGACAGTAAATCGACGTAATAGGTTGCGCCAAGCGTGATGCTTGTCTCGGGGTCGTAGAGCGAGCTGGCACCGCCGTATACCTCTTTACGGTCATTGGTCACGCTACGCGCAGTGGCCGGCATCAACTGCATCAAGCCTCTCGCGCCCACTTTCGAGCGCGCCCTCGGATATAATCCGCTCTCCCGTCGCGCCACGGACAACAGCTCAAAAGGATCTACTTCGAGTTCGTCGGCTACTGACTGGAAGGTCTCCCAGTAACTGCGGGGAAAGCGTAGATCAAGCCGATCCCAGGACGCACCCGCATTGGCCGCATCGGTCGCCAAATCCGGCCACCCTCTCAGTAACGCAACTTCTCCGAGCCTTGCCCTCTCAACTCGCGGCATCTGATTGAGTGTATGACGCCATTGCTCTTTGGCCTGCCGCCAGTCACCCAGCGCCATCAGCTCCTGTGCACGCCCTACCCCCAGACGAACAGACGCCGTGAAAGCGGGTAGCGGCTTGGCGGATAAGACCGCGTTCAGTTGATAGTCTCGCGAGAGTCGATCCGCCGCAAGAAATCCGTGGAAGCTTCTCTCGTTCGCCAGATTCTCCCAGAGAGGCTGCGTCTCTTTCTCCCCGAGCGATTCGAGACTGCGCGTCGACCAATAGCGCCAGCGATCCTGCGACCGCAGGTCGGACGACAGCCAATCGATGCCATCAAGCACCGCCTGCCATTCACCGTTAACGATTGCGTTTCTGAGCCAGATGACTGTCAGATCGTCATCCCGCAGCGCTCCGACCTGCGCATCGACCCATTCGGACGGCGCCGGTGAACGCTCAGCGAACAAGCTGTGACGCACGATGGCAG
>CAXEVD010000415.1:0-2394 GCA_963999395.1 uncultured Halieaceae bacterium | reverse complement strand
GCGCACTGGTGAACTGTTGCAATTGCCCGCGAAGCCAAGGCAGCTGGAAACCCGCATACAGCGTTTCACCCTCCAGATTGGCGTTGAGTGACAGGGCGCCCAGCTCATCACCACGCCACAACAGCCGCCCGATCTTCAGTGCATCAATCGTCACCGCCGGGCCAGACGGGCCCACCTCTGCCGAAAACCGCGCGAGCGTATCCTGCCAGTAGGATGGATCGAGAGACGGCAGAAATCCGGTGACGCGCAAGCCGGGGTCAGGTGCCAAAAGCGGCCATTGCAGTGGTCGGGTTCTCGGGGTCAGGTCGAGAATGGCAGAAATCGAACCCGCCTCCGGGGTATCGGTGATAGCCGACGCCCTGCCAAACCAGAACACCTCCCATGCGGCCCATTCACGATCCCGCCAGCTGACTCTCAGCGGCGCTCTGGCCTCGGCTGGCTTTCCCCAGGGAAGCGGTAGATCCACCGCAACGCCCTCGAGGTCTGATTCGATATCAACCGCCACCTCGCTCGCCACATTGATACCCACGGTGACGGCTGTCACGCCTTCTGCGGGTAGCGGGTAGTTGATGCCACGCCAGGACAGGACGTCTGACACAGCCGCTTCAAAATCAAGCTGCGCCGCCAATAATGTGTCAGCTGTTGTCGCATGCTTTGGACCCATAGCCACAGCCACTTGCCGATCAAAAACGCGGGCAGTCATATCGGTACTCTCAAACCCGGTCTGCGTGCGATAACGCAAATCGCCAATAACCGACGACGCCTTCAGATCCAGCAGCGCAGAGGCCACTGTGGCGTTGGTCAGCGCCACGTCCACGTCTACATCCAGTGATGGGGCCACATTGCGCACGTCAAATCTGATCTGCGCATGGGTTGCAGTGGGCTCATCGCCACCAACAGTGAGATCACGCATGACCGGGTAGGCCACAGAAAGCGCCGGTAATTGCGCCAAGGCCGACAGGATTTCCCCCGGCTTACCGTTGGATTGGGTCTGGAGCGCCAGCCAGATGGCATCACTGCCCACCTGCAGGCCGACTGCCGAATCAACGAGGGAGAGTGCTGCCAACTGACCCTCTGACGACCACGCATCAATTCTCGTGTCATCAAGGCGCAGGCGGCTTTCAGCCAGGAGTGCGGCTGGCCAACCGGGCTGGTATTCGAGCGTCACCCCGGAGAGATCGGCCGCCAGCTGCATGGTTTGACCGGGGTGGCCGTAGGGTTTGAACCCGCCGTGCCACAAGAAAATCCCGCTTTCAATCTGTCCAGCTGGCAGTGCCTGTTGCAACCACAGATAGGCAGGCGGCGGCATTCGGTATGGCACATAAGCATCGCGAATGCCCACAGGTGCATCCAGCACCGAGGCCGACAGCCGCATCTCAAGTGGCACCGATGACTGTTTTGAAAGGGGGATATCCATCTCAAACTGCACCGCCGCATCATGCTCAGGGGCTCTCCCCAGCAGCAAGCCATGCTCCAGAAACAAAGCATCTTGCTGCCAACGACCCTCCAGTGTGCCCAACACAGACGTCAGGCGAATAGGCTCCCGATAGAGATTGGACAGCACCAGCGCAAAGTCCTGGGTATCGATCCAGGCGGTCGCACCCTCCTCATTGGCGCTAATCGAGGCATCGATACCCACCAGACCCGGCACCTTTCTGAAAGGGTCCGTTGTGGCATCGGTGACAGTGGCCGCCAACTCCCAACGATGCAATGGCTGGTCCAGTGCTTCCACGGTGAGCGCCAGGCGATCGACGCGGCCGGCGGGGCTCAGTGTTTCGAGAATCTCATTCGCCTTGTCGGGCAGTAGTTCGCTCCCGCGCAGCGCCACAATCAGAGGCGATACCTCAAAGCCTTCGGTCAGCATCTTCCAACCCCGTCCCAAGCGATTCAGGTGTATCCGGGGAAGCAAGAACGTCTGGTCATCCGCCGTCAACGACGCGTAATCGATCCAGATGTTTGCCTGATCAAACGGGCCCTCAACCATGCTATCAACGCGCAGTTGATCCAATTTGAGGGGTGTCGGACCCGTCACCGCAATCTGCGTCAGGTTGACCTGCATGACCCCAATGGGCTGCCCCCCGCTAACCGAAAGCCAAAAATTCGCGTGCCCTTGGGCTGTGAGGTCCCATTGCAGCCACTGCGCCAGATAAGACACGCCTGCGCCGCTGAGGCTGCCCTGAAACTCACCGGAAAACTGGTTGAGCTCGGAAGGGTTACCTGTCCCAGAGCCCTCCGCAGATAACAGACGACCCTCGGGAGAATCAATCGACACCCTGAGAATGCGGCGGCTTCTATCCCGCGCCAGATCGATATCGACCGTCAATGATTCGAGAGTCATCGGCACGCCATCCCGATCTACCTCACCAATCAGATGAGCATCGCGGACCTGCAAAC
>CAXEVD010000414.1:0-2395 GCA_963999395.1 uncultured Halieaceae bacterium | reverse complement strand
GGTGCCGATCTGAACTTCGGGCGATCCGGAGTCCGAGTCATGGCGTCGTGCCTCTTCGATCTTGGCTTTGTTTTCGGTGGAAATGGTCATGTTTTGTTCTTATCCAAAAATGCTGAACGGATCATTCTAGGAAGACCCAGGGTCCGCTGCAAGCCTCTGAGGGGCTCTAGACGTCCAAATTCTTCACATCCAAAGCATGGTCCTCGATGTACGTGCGGCGTCCCTCCACCTCCTCGCCCATCAGCACGGTAAACAGCCGATCGGCCTCGCTGGCGGCCTCCATGGTCACTTTCAGGAGGGTGCGGCGATCAGGATCCATGGTGGTGTCCCACAGCTCCTCCGGGTTCATTTCCCCGAGACCTTTGAAGCGCTTGACCTCCACGCCCTTACGCCCAAGCCGTAAAAGCTCAGAAAGCAGCATGCCCGATCCGGCCACCTCGATGGGCTCGGGAGACTCGGCGTCGACATCCAGCCAGGCATAGCGGGTGGGCAACCGTTCACCTGAGACGGTCTCCTCTTGGACCAAGCCCCAGTCCAAAATGTCTACTCCGAGTTCTTCCAAAATGGCGAACTGGGACTCCAACTCTCGATTTTCGTGAAGCTCACGAACCGCCGCCTCAGACGAAGCTCCCACTTTGGCCACCACGGCGTCAGCCTCCGAACCCAAGGGGCAAGCGGGGTCGGTAAACCCCACCACCACATCGACAATTATCAATGCAGGTTTTTGGCCCATCCCGCCGTCGATTCTTTCCAATGCTTTTCGGTCTGACATGACTGGCGTCCAGTTCACCCTAATCGGTACTATCTGCATCATGAGCCATCTGAAACACCAGTGCCAGAGCCGGCACGCTGTCATTGCGTGAGACGCTCGCCTGATGAATGACGCGCAGCCGATAGCGGTTGATGTTAGCGCATTGATCGATGCCGATTGGCCCGAGTGGCAATCCGCGCTTGAGGACATTCGACGCGAATATGGTGACGAGGGCGTCAGGGCACTGCTCAGGCGCCTTCAGGAATACAGCATCGATCAGGGCGTCACGCTCTCCGATGCGTTACTGAACACCCCGTACATCAACACGCTTTCTTCTGACGAACAGCCGCCGTATCCCGGTGATCTGGAGCTCGAGAAACGCATCGAAAACATCATTCGCTGGAACGCGGCCGCCATGATCCTGCGGGCGCAGGACGAAGGTGCCGGTTTGGGCGGGCATATTGCGACCTACGCCTCTGCTGCTACGGCCATGGAGACGGCTTTTCATCATATTTTCAGCGCCGAAGGCCGGGGGGATCTCGTGCTCCCCCAGCCGCACGCCGCGCCGGGTATCTATGCCAGAGCCTATCTGGAAGGCCGGCTGACCGAGCAGCAGCTGCGTAATTTCAGACGTGAACTGGGCGAGGGCGGGGGTTTGCCTTCCTACCCGCACCCTCGATCCATGCCCGAGTTCTGGCAGGTGCCCAACGCGTCCATGGGCCTGTCCGTGCCCATGTCGATCTATATCGCAAGATTCGCGAAGTACCTGCAGCATCGCGGACTCTTAGCGGCCGATGATGCGCGGATCTGGTGCTTTATTGGCGATGGTGAGGCTGACGAGCCCGAAGTGCTGGGTACCATCAACATCGCCGCCCGTGAGCGGCTCGACAATTTGGTGATCGTCGTCAACTGCAATCTGCAGCGCCTCGACGGGCCGGTTCGGGGTAACGGCAAAATCATTCAGGAGCTGGAGCGGGCGTTTCGCGGCGCCGACTGGCAGGTCCTGAAGGTGATCTGGGGCAGTGGTTGGGACGCGCTGCTCGCCTCGGATCACGAGGGGGTGTTGCGGCATCGCATGGAGGAGTGTCTAGATGGCGACTATCAGCGCTACTCGATACTCCCCGGCGACGAGCAGCGCGAGCACTGGGTGCACGGTGACCCCCGGCTGGAACAGCTTATGAACACCCTCACCGATGTCGAGGTCGCGCAGATCAAGCGTGGTGGGCAGGACCCCAAAAAGCTCTATGCCGCGTATCGCCGGGCCTGTGAGAGCGAGGATCGTCCGACCGTCATCCTCGTCAAAACCGTCAAGGGCGATGGCATGGGCTCGGCTTTGCAGGGGCGTAATACCGCGCATCAAAAGAAAGATCTGAGCCGCGAGGAGCGGATCGCCTGTGCGCGTAGCTGGGGGATACCTCTCGACGATGCGGCGATTGCTCGGGCCGATTTTTACCGTCCGGAGGAGGACAGCGAGGAGCTTAAATATCTGCGGGCGCGCAGGGACGCACTGGGCGGCTACTTACCGCGCCGCAAGGTGCCCGCAGCCAGTCTGAAGGCGCCGGATGCGGCGATCTTCACGACCTTTGATGCGGGTAGTGAGTCACGGAGCCTCTCTACTACCACCGCCATGGTGCGTTTGCTGAC
>CAXEVD010000413.1:0-2398 GCA_963999395.1 uncultured Halieaceae bacterium | reverse complement strand
GGCCGGCCGCGCGGCGCCCCTCCTGCCACTGCTCCAGTGTCTGCGCGGCCTGCTCGCCGGGCAGCGAGCCCAGAATCTCGAAATAGTCCTGACGCAGCAGGTCTGCCATCACCTCGGCGCGTGGTTTGATGCGCACGGCGTAGACCGTTTGCAGGTTCTGGTGATCAAAGGCTCGCCAGGTCTGCGTGTCTTTCAGCAGCTCATAGCTGTGCCCTTCCAGCGCACGAATCAGCGCCTCGCTGTCCAGCGAGCCAGTACGAGTGACCGCATCCGCCCACTGATAGACGATGCTGTACGCCGAGGCAGCAGAGCTGGAAGGATAGGTTTCATAGCGAGCGGCAAAGTCGCGAACAAAAGCCTCGCCACGGGCATAGCCAAACTGCTGCGGCACATTCCAGGCCCAGGGCACTGCCCCCATAACCCCGGCCATCACCGCCGGACCTGCCTGCTCCACCATACTCAGCGTCAGGTTGGGCACCACGATCTGCACGTCGTCAAAGCCGAGCTGCCGGGCGATGCCCATGGCCTTGACCATCTGCTCGCCAAACAACACCAGCACCAGCACCTCCGGCTCCGCTTCCTTGGCTTTTTGCAGCGCCTCGCGCAGCTCACGCAGCGACGCATTGGGGAAAGGCACCAGGGTCGCGCCATGGGTCTCGGCAGACGAGGTGTCGGTAAAGTGGCGCATCGATTGCTCGGTGCTGTGGCCCCAGGTGTAATCGGCGGTCACGTAGTAATAACGCTTGCCGGCAAACTGCTCCTGTAACTGGGCGGACAGTACCCGCGCCGCCATCCAGGCGTTGTAGCTCTCGCGGAACATGTATCGCTGGCCATCGCGCCCGGTGGTGTCGTTGGAATAGGTCAGTGTGCCGAAATACAGCAGGCCACGATCGCGGGCCCGCACTCCAGACCCTCCAGTCGGCGCTGGGTCTCCTGCAACATCGACCCCTCACCGCCCAGGGGCAGGAACTGCTTGGGTCGGCCAGCACGTGAGACGGGCCACAGGCGGCTACCGACGCCACCGGAGAGTAAAACGGGTATCAGCATGGGTATGGTGCAGGGTGGTATTGGAGGACAAGATGCTACTGGAAGCACCGTCTCCCGTCACCCTGAGCCATTCGGGCCACTGTTATAGCTGTAGCGTATTGCGATCGGGTGGCTGCGCCCTCACCCAAGCTGGATCGGGCGAGGACCTTCCTCTACAATTGTAGCGTTTCGACACATCTCTCGCGGCGACCAGCAATTCACGCATTTACCGTCGCCTCAGCCCGCACTGGAACCCCGACCGAATGACCGACGCGACCCCTTTTGTTCCGCAGTCTCAGTACGACAAGGCAGAATTAGTGGCCTGCGGGATAGGCAAGCTGTTTGGCGCCGGCAATGCACAGTTGCCTGTCGAAAACATGCTGATGGTGGACCGTATCAGCCACATCAGCTCGGAGGGGGGCGCAGCCGACAAAGGCGAACTGATCGCGGAGCTCGATATTCACCCTGACCTTTGGTTTTTTGCATGCCACTTCCCCGGTGACCCGGTCATGCCTGGTTGTCTGGGTCTGGACGCCATGTGGCAGCTTGTGGGCTTCTTCCTCGGCTGGCGGGGTAATCCGGGACGCGGTCGCGCACTGGGTTGCGGTGAGGTCAAGTTCACCGGGCAGATCCTGCCGGATCACAAGCAAGTGCGGTACCACATTCACATGAAGCGGGTGATCGAGCGCAAGCTGGTCATGGGCATCGCCGATGGTTCGGTCGCCGTGGACGGCGAGGTCATCTATACCGCCTCGGATCTGCGGGTCGGACTGTTCCAGAGCACGGAGTCGATGTAATGACCGAACGGATCGTCATCACCAGTCTTGGCGTGGTCTCCTGCCTCGGAAACGATGCGGTAGCGGTCAAGGACGCCTTATTCAACGGTCGCTCTGGTATCTCATTGCGGCAAGACCATGTCGATGCGGGCATGCGGTCACAGATTGCGGGCACGCCCGACATCGACCTCTCGGAGCATATCGACCGCAAGCAATGGCGATTCATGGGCGACGCGGCCGGATACGCCTACCTCAGCCTGCAGCAGGCAATTACTCACGCCGGCTTGAGCGATGCAGAGGTCTCTAACCCCCGCACCGGGATCGTCGCCGGCTCCGGCGGCGCCTCATCAGCGAATCAGGTGGAGGCAGCCGATATTCTTCGCGACCGCGGTATCCGTCGCGTGGGGCCCTACCGGGTGACCCAGACCATGGGCAGTACGGTCTCAGCCTGTCTTGCGACACCGTTTCAGATCAAGGGCGTCAATTATTCGATCTCCTCCGCCTGTTCAACCAGCGCGCACTGTATTGGTCACGCGATGGAGCTCATTCAGTTGGGTAAGCAGGACGTGGTGTTTGCCGGCGGTGGCGAGGAGCTG
>CAXEVD010000412.1:0-2402 GCA_963999395.1 uncultured Halieaceae bacterium | reverse complement strand
CGATCACGGCGCCGAGTTCATTGAAGCTGACGCGAATGAGGAACGTCGCTACGTGCAACTCACCAACGACATTGGCGATAGCACGCTGTACCCCGAGTCTAACAACTACTACATGGGAGACAATATCCCGGGCAAACCGAGAGCTACCCTTTTCTGGTTTGGCGGCTTCCCCTTCTATCGCAAACAGTGCCGCCTTGCCCGGGAAGAATGGAAAGGCTTTGAGGTAGGATCAAATGACGCCCATCATCAGGCCAACTGAGACCGGTCACCACATCCGCGAAGAACACTATGCCGTCTCTCGCGAAGACTAATAAGAATGGATGAGCAATATGGACAGAGTCAAAGACAAAGTCATCGTCATCACAGGCGCCGCATCAGGCCTTGGCCTGGCAGATAGCCGCGTGCTCGCCCGCGAGGGGGCACAGGTGGTGATGACTGACATTGACCCTGACGCAGGGCAGGCCCATGCGAATGAGGTTGGCGCTCACTTCATTAGGCAGGATGTGAGTGAGGAAGCCTCGTGGCAACATGTCATGAGTGAGGTCGAGAGTCGCTTCGGACGACTCGACGGCCTGGTCAACAACGCGGGCATCGCACCGATCGCCAATATCGAAGACACCACGACCGACGTCTGGCGACGCGTGATGGGTATCCATCTGGATGCGACCTTTTGGGGGTGTCAGTCGGCTATCGCGCTGATGAAAAAAAGCGGCGGCGGCTCGATCGTCAATATGTCCTCAACGGCAGCCTTGATCGGCCTCAGCCCCTATCTCGCTTACTCCGCTGCCAAAGGCGGTATTCGAGCGATGACGAAATCAATTGCGATCCACTGTCGCTCAGAGGGGCTGGGCATCCGCTGCAACTCGGTTCACCCGGGATCAATCAGCACGCCAATGGTGCACAAAGCGCTGAAGTCACTGATGGGGACTGATCTGATGGCCGAGGAAGACCCCGAGAAAACCCGCGTCGCACTGGGCATCGGTGAACCCGAGGACGTTGCCAATATGGTGCTGTACCTGTTGTCTGATGAATCCAAGCACGTCACGGGAGCGGAAATGGTGATCGATAACGGCGACACCGTCATCTAAAGCGGAAATCACAGCCCACCTCGGCTCATGCTTCCAACCAAATGCACTTCGAGCAAGCAACCGAGCTCAGATTCTTGGTAAGCGACAACCCCGGAAAATAGGAGCAAACACAATGCATATCACCGGTATGGTGCACATCAATATCAACTGTACCGACTTCCAACGCTCCAAGGCGTTTTACGAGATGCTGGGCTTTCAGGTGTACTGGCCCGTACCCGAGACCAATACTGAAGAAGTCGCCAATGCCGTCGGCATGCCTAAATATCATGTAGAGGGGGCACTGATGGCGCTGCAAAACGCCGAACAACCGATGGTCATCGATCTGCTGGAGTGGAAGTCGCCACGTGATGATTCACCGCCCTACCCCAACCTTTATCGGCCGGGGCTCGCGCGCATTGCCTTATCGAGTTCAGACATTGACGCCGACTTCGACTTTTTGGTGGCCAATGGCGTCCAGGTCGTCTCAGAGCCAGTCAACGTGCATACCTCAGAAACCAGCTACGCGAGGTTCTTTTGCTTCAAAGACCCGGACGGCACTTTCCTCGAGCTGGTGCAGGTGATCACGACCGAGTGACATCTTGAACGCTTAGCGCCGTAAACCTCATATCCTCTGTGCTCCCAACACGTGCGCTGCTCAGGTGATCACAACAAGGCAATAAAAAAGCGGCCACTCAGGCCGCTTTCTTATTCATGGCCGACAGCCGCGCAATCAGTCGTCTTTAGCTGCCTTGGACGCAAACTCGGCGTAGGCCGCAGCCGTCCCCTTGGCCATCTTATCGCCGTCGAAAGGAATCGACATTTCAGGCGTGAACTCCAGCACGATTCTTTCTGGCGTATCGAGGAATTTCACGAACAACTCCGGGTCTAGTCCCATCGTGAAATCGTTGTCTGAATCCTCCACTTTAGACATGCCGTGGGCGAGCAACTTGTACATCCACATTTTAATTTCCGGGTCATCGTGGATCACGGTATGACCTTTGTAAGTCACGGTTTTGCCACCACCCATGTGGGTACCCTTGCTCGACATCACGACTGACGAGCGCCCGTCACGCGCAATCGCTTTAATGCGCACCCGCTCACGGGTTGCTGTCATCCAAATCTTCCCGTCCACAGGAACGTAAGCCGTGGTCACACCCAAGGGGTGTCCCGCTTTGTTGGCCCAGCAAAAAGTGCATTCCCCGGCGCAATTCACCAATTCCTGCTCACGATCCGGGTCGAGCCGGTACTGCTTTACATCATCGTAATTGGTGCTCTGCTGTGTCATAAGTTATTCCTTTTATTGGCTTTTATTGTGCTGAGATAGTACAGAGGAGG
>CAXEVD010000411.1:0-2409 GCA_963999395.1 uncultured Halieaceae bacterium | reverse complement strand
AGCATTCAGGACGTGGCCGTGCGCAACGGCAAGATCGTCGCTCGCGGCGATAGCCTGCCCGCCGACGCCGCCACAGAGGTTGTAGATGGCTCGAACCAGTGGCTGATGCCCGGCATGCTCGACATCCACACGCATCTCGATCTCGAGGTCGACGTGGAGCCCGCACTGCCCGAGGTCGTCCGCCACGGCACTACGACTGTGCTGGTGGGCAACTGCAGCCTCGGCACCAGCTTCGGCACGCAGCAATCCGGCGAACAGGAACCCATCGTTGACTGCTTTACCCGGGTTGAGAACATCCCTAAAACCGTATTGCGCAAAGTCGCCGAGAAAATCACCTGGGACAACACCGGGGAGTACATGGACCACTTCGCGGACATGCCGCTGGGCCCTAACATTGCTGCCTTCGTACCGCACTCTATGCTCCGGGTAGAAGTGATGGGCCTTGAGGCGAGCGTGAGCCGCAAGCCAACTGAAGCTGAGCTCTGCAAGATGGAGCAACTCCTTGAGGCCGCCATGCAGCAGGGCTATGTGGGCCTCAGCACCGACGGCCTGCCCTTTCACTACTTGTCGAACGACCCCAACACCGATAAGCGCATCCCGACCCAGTTCGCGAGTTTCAAAGAACTGCGCCGGCTGCTAAAAGTCGTGCGCAAGTACGACCGGGTCTGGCAGACCACACCGATCATTGAGAACCGGTTGATGGCGCTCTTTTACTTCACGCTCACCAGCGGGCGATTATTTGGCAAGCCACTGAAGACCTCCGCGCTCTCGGCAATGGAAATGACCGCCGCACCAAAGACCGCCAAGCTGTTTTTGAATGTGGCGAAACTCCTCAATACCCGCCTCTTCAAGGGCAAGCTGCACTTCCAGGCGCTGGGCACGAACTTCCGCGTGTGGTCCGACGGCATTGTGAGCCCACTGTTTGAGGAAATGAAATCCACGGCGCAGCTGATTGCCAAGGAGTATGAGGACCGCGAGGGCCGCATGGCGCTACTCAATGACTCCGAGTGGGTCGAGCTCTACCGCAAGGAGTGGATGCACGGCCGCACGGGCGGCGACTTCGCCAGCTGGAAAACAGAAAAGGGCTTCCCCGATTCACTGGTGATTCGCGACGGCAACATGCTCATTTTTGACGGCGCCCCGGTGAGCGACTGGGACGGCGAGTCGATGGCCGACGTGATGGCCCGGGTACTGCGCTACCACGGTGGCGACGGCGCCGCGGCGCGTTCCGATGCCGAGCGCGAAGCGTTTGATCTCTTCCCCAAAGTGCTGCGCGACGACGCCGACTTTATGCTGCACATGATGCGCACCTACGATAAGAGCTTCCGCTTTTATGCCGACATCGCGAATAAAGACAACAAGGCCACGCTGGGCTTCTTGCTCGACGAGTACGCGCTGCCCGGCTTTAACGATTCCGGCGCACACATCACCAATATGGCGTTCTTTGACTCTAACCTGATGTCACTAAAACTCGCCAAAGAGCGCGACGAGGCTACCGTGGCGCACATGGTGAAGCGTTTAACCTCCGAGCCCGCTGAAATCTTTGGTTTGGACGTCGGCTCACTGGAGATCGGCGCGCAGGCTGACATGGTGCTCATCAACCCCGACGCCCTCGACGGTTGGCAGCCCGATCAGACCCGCAAGCTCGAGTACCGGGAGATTTTTGGTCACGAGCAGATGGTGAACCGGCCCGAAGGCATTGTGGACTCGGTATACATCAACGGCGTGGTGGCGTGGAAAGACGGCGCCGCTCAGGCAGCACTTGGCCAGCAGACTTTAGGCCGAGCACTGCGAGCGGCTTGACCCTCCCGATAGCACGGGAGCTCTGGGCGGCCTTTGACAACCCGTTAACAGTGCCGTGTGCTCTTCACATGACTTCATTGGGGCAACCGATTTTACCCTCGTCTTGCTCTATGCTTCTGCGCGAGCGCTCTCAGATCAGCGGGTACAAAAAGCGGGGGCCAACATCGCCCCCGCTAACGGCTACTAATCCCCCAGGATTATTCGTAAGAGAGCTCTGTGGCTTTGCCAGAGAACACTCTATGCACGTAGAGAGTGTAACCCAAGATGGCGGGCAATGTGATGATGGCTCCCCAGAAAATAAATTGCAGCGACTCGGTGGCCGCTGCGGCCTCCCACAGGGTCATGCGGCCAATCACGATATCGGGGTAGATGCTGTAAGCAAGCCCAATCGCAGCCATCAGGCAAATGACCATCAGCGCCACAAAAATAAACCAGCCGTAGCCCGCGTGAAGCACCTTGGGGCGACGCAGCATCCAGTCCATGCCGATAATCGCTAACGCGCAGCTCATGGGGATGGGTAACAGACCAATCGCATCGGGCAACTTGAACCAGCGGTCAGCAATGTCTTGGCTCACCAGCGGCGTTGCTATCGACACCAGCAATAGC
>CAXEVD010000410.1:0-2418 GCA_963999395.1 uncultured Halieaceae bacterium | reverse complement strand
CATTTGGGGGTCAATATGAGCACAGTAAGCGTGATTGTCCGGATTCAGCTCAGCGCAGAGAGTGCGCCGGCTTATGCGGAAGCGGCCAAGGCCGTGGTGGCGGCAACCCGCGAGGAGGCGGGATGCCAGTGGTATGGTATTGCCGTGGACGTCGCCGATCCTTGTGTCGTTTGGGTGTCAGAGCAGTGGGCATCGCAGGCGGACCTGGACGCACACCTCAAGACGCCTCATGTGGCGGCCTTTTTGGAGGCCTGTGCCGCACTTGAGATATTGGATATGGAAGTACGTCGCTACGAGGTCAGCTCAGTAGGTGATTTAGTGATGCCAGAATAGCGGCAGACTGGTAAATAAGAGAGAGAAACGATGACGGTAGACACCAAAATTCAATACAGCCGCATGGCGGGTCGTCTGATCGATCACGTTGCCAATGGGACAACGGATTGGGCGGAACGCACCATGGAGGTGCCCTCCACTGAATATACGGATGCCGAGCAGTGGCAGCGCGAGATGGATTGCATTTTCAAAAGCCTGCCGATTCTAGTGGGGGTAACTCAAGAGATCCCTAACCCAGGCGACTTTCGCTCGCTTGAGATCTTGGGTATCCCGCTGCTGATCACCCGGCAAGCAGATGGTACGGTCAAGGTTCTGATGAATGTCTGTACCCACCGCGGTATGCAGCTCACGTCAGAACCCTGCGGCAATCAAAAGTTGTTCAGCTGCCCTTACCATGGCTGGACCTTCAAGTCCGACGGCGCACTGCGTGCCATTGCGGATGCGCCGAAGTTTGGCGACGTGTGCGAGGGGGCCCGGGATCTGGTGCAGTTCCCTTGCCACGAAGAGGGCGGACTGATTTTCGCTGTGCTGGATGCCGAGAGCGATGTTGATATTCGCGCCTACCTCGGTGCCATGATGGACGATGTGGCGAAGAAGGGTATGGACCAGTGGACCTATGTGGGTCATCGCATTATCCACGGGCCTAACTGGAAAGTGGCTTATGACGGTTATTTGGAGGGTTACCACTTCAAGGCCGCTCACCCCCAGACCATCGAACCCAGAACGTTTACCAACGTGATGGAGTACGACGCACACGGGCCTCATCAGCTGGTCGGGTTTGCGGCAAAGAACGTGCTTGAGCTGGGCGACATCGACCGGGACGAGCTCTGGCAGCATGAAACCAAGGGTTTTGACTTCATCCGGCTGTTCTTCCCGAACGTGTCGATCTTCATCGCGCCGGAAATCACGCAGGTGGCACAGATGATCCCGGGCCCAGGTCCGATGGAAAACACTACCATTTTGCACTTTCTTCACCCGACCCCGCCCGAGAATGACGAGGACGTTGCAGCGCGCATCGAGATGGCGGATTGGCTGCGTAATGTGGTGCAGGAGGAGGACTACAACGTCGGCCTGAAACTGCAGCAGGGCTTGGAGACCGGGCTGATGAAGAGCGTGTTGTTTGGCCGCAATGAGCGGGGCAACCAGTATTTTCATCGCTGGGTGAAGTGGTACAGCGACGGCGATACCAGCGCCCCAAAACCTGAGCTCTGATCCCGGCGCGACTCGTCAGGTTCTGCATCACCGAGCGCTATCCAGATAACGAGTCAGAGAGACTGACAATAAAAAGGGCCCTCACAGGGCCCTTTTTTATATTGGTTTGTCGCGCGACTTTATATGGGTGAGTCGCCCGACAGCGATCGCGCGAGCTCGCCTTACAGCTTCAGCATCAGTTTGCCTTCGTTGCCGCCAGTGAAGAGCAAGTTGTAGGTATCCAGGCAGTTCTCGATGCCCTCGTTGATGTGCTCGCGGAACTTGATCTTGTCATCCTTCACCCACTCACTGAGGGCTGCTTGCCCTTCCTCGATCCTGTGGTAGTGGTCGCTGACCAAATAGCCTTTGACCGTGATGGTCCGCGCTAGAATCTGCCAGTAGTTGTAGGGCCCGGGAACGGGTTCCGTGGCGTTGTAGGTGCTGATCGTGCCGCAGAACAGCAACGTGGAGTCTTTGTTCATGTTGAGTAGCGCCGCATCAAGAATCTCACCGCCCACATTGTCGAAATAAAAATCGACGCCCTCGGGACAGGCGGTGCGGATCGCCGCCTCCATATCACCGGCGGTGCGGTAGTTGATGCAGTCGTCGAAGCCCAGCTCATCGACCACCCACTGGCACTTTTCCTCTGTGCCAGCGATGCCAACAACCCGCAAGCCCATGAGCTTCGCAATCTGTCCGCCGACAGAGCCCACGGCGCCCGCGGCCGCACTCATCAGCATGGTCTGGCCGGCCTGCGCTTGCCCGACATCTGCGATGGCAAAGTAGGGTGTGAGCCCAACGGCGCCGAGAATGTTGACGTAATAGTGAAGCGGAAAAGGATTGTCGTCCAGTACCTTGGTGCAGAAATCGACCGGGATGGTGCTGTGGGTCTCC
>CAXEVD010000409.1:0-2418 GCA_963999395.1 uncultured Halieaceae bacterium | reverse complement strand
GGATCGACTTGATACGAGCCCGCAACAACCGTCGGTCTGTTTCCAGCTGTGTTTCACCCGGCCCGCGCAAACCAATGCCGCCCTTTTGGCGCTCAAGGTGTGTCCACCCTCTAATCAAACGCGTGCTCATATGAGTCAGCTGCGCCAGCTCCACCTGCAGCTTGCCTTCATGGGTGCGCGCGCGCTGGGCAAAGATGTCGAGAATCAACCCTGTGCGTGCCAACACCCGGCACGACAGCGTGCGCTCGAGATTGCGCTCCTGACTCGGGCTCAGTGCATGGTTGAAAATAACGAGCTCGGCCTCATGGGTTTGGCAGGCCCGGGCAATCTCATCAAGCTTGCCCTCACCGACAAAGGTGCGCGCATGGGGCGCTGACCGTGACCCGGTAATCATGGCCACAGGATCACCGCCCGCTGATGCGACGAGTTCTTCAAACTCCAACAGGCTCAGATCTCGCGTGGCCCCGGCAAGCTGCAGCTGCACGAGCACAGCGCGCTCTCCGCCCTGATGACGCTCAAAGAACATGAAATATTAAAAGCGCCCCCGAGGAGGCGCCGGATGGTTACTCTTCAGCTGGCGCCTCGCCATCGGCAGAGGGCAGACGCACGTTGCGCGCCGGCACGACTGTCGAAATAGCGTGCTTGTAGACCATCTGGGAGACGGTGTTTTTTAACAACACCACAAACTGGTCGAAGGATTCGATCTGTCCCTGAAGCTTGATGCCGTTAACCAGGTAGATCGAGACGGGAACCCGTTCCTTCCGCAGGGCGTTGAGGTAAGGGTCTTGTAGCGTATGCCCTTTTGACATGGTTACTCCTTAGTATCACTGTCAAAACACGGCGCTCTTCACGAAAAGCGCATTACGGCCGCCAATGCACCGGGGATACAGTAGTAGCTCAAGTGCTAGCGACAAAAAACTCCACCGGGGTGGAGTGTCCATATTCTACTACGATCTTAGCGTCAGCTAAAAGTTCCGCATCAGCTCCTGAAGGCGGCCAAACCAGATACCGTCAGCGAGGGCTGACACCCCATTTTTGCTGGCATCCGGGGCGTCTACGGCCGAATCGGGCCCCCGGACCAACTGACCCGCCTGATTCATCCAGATCCAGGTCAAATCAGGCCAGCTGCGTAGCCAGGTCAGCTGTCGCTTGGCGAGCTGCCGGGTCGCAGCCAGCACCTTTTCACGACAGGTGGCCAGGTCAGTCTCTCCCTCAAGGTAGGACCATACCTGGCGATAACCCACTGCTCGAATAGCGGGCAAATCGGTGTGCAGGCCCTTCCGCTCAAAAAGGCGAGTCACCTCCGCCACCAATCCCTCGTCAAACATAGCGTCCAGTCGGCTGGCGATTTGTGCATGCAATACGGCCCGATCCTCTGGGCAAAGAGCGATGCACTCATAGTCGTCTGATACAGGGGCGGGGTTTCCCTGCTGCCATTCACTCAGCGGCGTGCCCGTACCCCGGTAAACCTCCAGTGCGCGGCAGATCCGCTGGCTGTGATTGCGGTGCAGTCGACTGGCCGTCTCAGGGTCGATCTCACTGAGCTGCTGATGCAAAGCCGGCCAGCCAGCTCGCTGCGCTTCGGCCTCAATGTCTGCGCGTATCGCTGGGTCAATAGCGGGGATGTCGTCGAGCCCCTGAATCAGCGCCCGAAAGTACAGCATGCTCCCGCCGACCAGAATGGGGCGCCGCCCCCTCCCCCGAATCTCATCGATGCAGAGTTTGGCATCGTTAGCGAAGTCGGCGGCGGTGTAAGGATCATCGGGTTCCCGAATATGAACGAGATGATGCGGGTAATCCGGTTTGGCAGCGCCGATCGATAAGCCGCGATACACCAATGCCGAATCCACGCTGATCAGCTCAGCATCAAAGCGCTCGGCGAGCCGCTGGGCCAATGCTGACTTGCCCGACGCGGTGGGGCCCATCAACGCCAACACGGGTTCGGTCACGATCAGCGTCCGCGCAGAAACAGTTTGTCCAGATCCGCCATGCCCAGCTGCACCCAGGTGGGCCGGCCATGGTTGCACTGTCCGCTGCGCTCCGTTGCTTCCATATCGCGAAGCAACGAATTCATTTCTGGAATCGTGAGCTGCCGGTTTGCCCGCACCGACCCATGGCAGGCCATGGTGCCAAGCAATTCATGGGTGACCGCTTCAACGCGATCACTCTGGCCGTGCTCAATCAGATCTGCCAGCACATCGCGCACCAGCTGCTCAGTGTCTGCCCCTCGGAGCAATGCCGGGATCTGCCGCACTGCCAACGTCTCTGGCCCGATACGCTCAATCTGCAGACCAAGGTGCTGCAGCTCTTCACCATGGCTCTCCGCAAGCGCCGCCTCTTTCTGGCTCACTGCCAGTGACAGGGGCACCAGCAAAGGCTGGCTCTTAAGATCCTGTTCGACCAGGGCCCGCTTCATGC
>CAXEVD010000408.1:0-2424 GCA_963999395.1 uncultured Halieaceae bacterium | reverse complement strand
GCCGCCGAGACAGGCTGGCGGCCGCTGAAAGGTGGGCATCTATAAGGGCGATTTTGCTCGGGGTCAAGGCCTCACTGAAATCTTGCCATATTCAAGCCGGCCCCCTGAAAGGAGCATCTTACTCAATAGAATCAATGGTTTGCGATAGCGTATTTAGGCCGTCCAGCCCTTCTTTCTCGTTCCAGAAAATACTCACGGTCTGTTCTGACAACTCGACAAAGGCGGCACCCGAGGGCAAAGCCGACAACCAATTAGGGGCAGGTGATACGCCAGTCGTCGGGTACCACTCTCCATCAACCGACACAAAACGCTTATCCCGGCCAGCCAGGTGAAGCGGCGCCGATAATCGTCTTTCATAGCAGGCAAACTCGTCGTTTGACGCGAAGCGGAACCGGGGCGGTATGGGGGGTAAAGGGCGCAGGGAGACCCGCAAGTTACAGGCCCGGGCCTGATCTCGCAGCGCCGCTTTCGCGCGCTGAGACTTGCTGGGCATCGCCGACATTAGCGGCGCGATGACCACTGCCAAGCCCAGCACAATCAGTACATAAACCACATCGACACTCCGGAGAGACAAGCCCGCTGTTTTTGACTACATTTGACCCCATAACACGGGAGCGGCGGAGAGAGTATGCCCTACCAAAACATCCTCGTGGCAGTTGACCTCGGCGCGACCACCGAGACCGTCATTAACCGGGCGGCGTCACTGGCCGACCAAAATAACGCGCAGCTGCATGTGCTGCATGTCATCGAACCGCTGGCGATCACTTACGGCGGCGATATCCCCATGGATTTCTCTGCCATTCAGGAGGAGATTCAGGGGCAAGCCAAAGAGCAGCTGAACAAGCTCTGCTCTGCCCTGTCAGTACCCGAGAGCAATCGCCATCTGGTGACGGGCCGCCCTGAGTCAGAGATTCCCACTCAGGCCAAGGCCGTTGCCTGTGACCTGATTATAGTGGGCACCCACGCGAGATGGGGTCTGGCGCTGCTGTTGGGGTCCACTACCGGTGGCGTCATGCACGGCGCCGAGTGTGATGTGCTCGCCGTAAAGGTGGACACGACAACCTAACAGTCAGACGGTACTGCTGAGAGAACCCCCATCCAGACCGGCGCAATAAATCGTCGACTTTGCCCGCTCTGGCAGTGGCACCGTTATCGACTAACGCGAAAATATCGCGACGAGAGACCGCTTCATTGGTGCAACCATCGAGGCGGCAAGGCTCACATTGGGTCCAGACACTGGTGTGCTGTCACTCGGCTGACTTCAGCGTGAGGGGTTGATCCGAAATGTACTTTTCCCACCAGAAATGAAAGTTGCGGATCCGCCTTTCATGATGGGAAATCCAGAGACCCGTCATCCCGCGTGAGTGCAGGCCTTTCTGCACGCCAGCAAGACACGACGCATCCTGATCCAGTAAGAGACCTGAAGACTGCTCGCCATAACGATAAAAATTATGCTCAGGGCGCCCATCAATACTGCCATCGCCTAATTCCACGAACAGGTCGACTGCGCCAGCTTTAGCGCCGGCTGTAGCCTCACCTTTGGGAACACGATTAAAGATCATGCGATCGAAATACATCTTGTCAGGGTCAGTCGGATGCGGGCGATGGCGAAACATCCATATCTGCTCGCCGAAAAGATTAAAAGTGATATTCGGAAAAATGTTGTAGTGGTAGTCCGCCGTGAGCTGATCGTCGGTAAGCTTTGAAAAGTCCAAGCCGTTTTCGTTAGTCATTGAGCGTTTGTGCGCCGCCACTGCCCCGCGCAGATTGGTCACGTCACCCTCGAAAGACTCGACCGGAAACCCTTCTGATTTCAGGTATTCGACCATCGTTTGATTGAGTGCCTTGTCCTCACCAATTTTGCGGGGGCTAGGGATATACATGGGCGCAATGAACCGACTATGCGGCCCGTACAAATCCATCTGTACATTCACGTCGTCGGCAAGATACTCGGATTCGGGATGAACGCCACGCACGTGATACGTCTCTGAAAAAATATCGACAGATGTTTTCCAGTTGCAGTTCCATTCAACAGTTTCGTCAGAAACCAGCACCATGGATTCCATTTCGTAGGGTGCGAGATGCTCAGGGACAACCCCGAGATATTCAATCAAAGGCTCGATATCAGGGTCCATCGATATCCAGATAAACCCTCCCCACGCTTCACACCTGACCTCTTTGAGGCTCAGTTCCTCTGCGGGCACACCCTGAGGAAAGTCATGCGCCTCGGGTATCTCTTTGATACTGCCATCCAAATGATATTCCCAACCATGGAAGCCACAGCTTAGATAAGGGGAATTTCCACACCCCGATGCCTTCAGTTGATTTCCCCTGTGCTGGCAAACGTTGTAGAAGGCCCGAACGCTGTTATCATCTTGTCGGACCATGATGATGGACTCGGGGCCGACGTTTTCAACCTGGAAG
>CAXEVD010000407.1:0-2425 GCA_963999395.1 uncultured Halieaceae bacterium | reverse complement strand
ACTCGCCCGCACTCGGCAACTCGTCAATCAAAGCGTCGACGCGCCGGGTAATCATTTCGCGATGCCGCTCGGCGCCCGGGCCTACCCAGGGGTCAGTGAGCTCCTTGCGGTGGGCCCGCCACAGCTCAACCGTTGGGCGCAGCGTCAGCATGGAAACCATCATCATGTTGATGTAATCCATGTTCTCAGGAGGCGTCCTGGCCGCCGCCATTTGCTCCAGCATAAGAGAGGTAATGGGGGTGTAGCGAATCGGGTCTTTGACGACCCGATTGATATCTTCATAACGGCTCAGGATAAACGCGTCGGTGTCGGACGTCAGTCCCTCACCCGGCAGGCGGTGCACCGGCGCCTCGCGGTGCAAGATCGGGTAGGCTTCATACCAATGATCCTGCGCGCCAGCGGCGAAGAGGTCCACATCACCCAGGTGCCGTGGACACTGCCGACTGCCGGATTGTGTGCGAGCATCTGCGGGCACCGAGACCTCCCTCCCAGATCAGCAAAGTATCACATCATCCGTGCGGGCCTCTTAGGGTATTGGGCTATAACAATACGCTCATGCCAGCTCTGGCGAAAAACGCACACCGCGCACTGCTCTAATCGCCAAATGCGGACATCACTAGAGTTTGGTTTGGGAGCCATCACTCGACTGAGCAACGGGGGAAAAGATGGTCGGGACGGCAGGATTTGAACCTGCGACCACCACACCCCCAGTGTGGTGCGCTACCAGACTGCGCTACGCCCCGAACGGACGCGGATCATACCCAAATTTGGGTGGGGATTAAACTGAAGAGAGTAAGGAGCGGGCTTTTTCCAGATCGCTCAGGCTTTCACGAATCGCGGCCTGAATCTCCACCGGGGTGGGCTCCCTGCGCTCATTGCTGAGCCGCTGACGCGCGCCACCGATGGTGTATCCCTGCGAGTACAGCAGGCTACGGATGGTGCGCACCAGTTCCACATCCTCACGCTGGTAATAGCGGCGGTTACCGCGGCGCTTTACCGGGCTCAGCTGCGGAAATTCCTGCTCCCAGTAGCGCAACACGTGCGGCTTCACGGCGCACAGCTCACTGACTTCACCGATCGTGAAGTAGCGCTTGCCGGGGATCGCAGGGAGCTCGTCGTTGTGTCGTGGATCAAACATCAATGAGACCTTCTTCGCCCATGCTCACATCCACACGCGCCTTCAGCTTTTGGCCAGGCTTGAAAGTCACCACGCGGCGGGCGGAGATGGGGATTTCTTCTCCAGTCTTGGGGTTGCGGCCCGGGCGCTGTCGCTTGTCGCGCAGATCGAAGTTGCCGAAACCCGAGAGCTTCACCTGCTCGTTGTTCTCCAGGCAAATTCGAATCTCTTCAAAAAACTGCTCCACCAGCTCCTTTGCCTCGCGCTTGTTCAAGCCCAGACGTTCGTGAAGCCGATCAGCCATTTCTGATTTGGTGAGCGCAGTCATGTCCCCGATCAGTGCCGTAACGTGGCACCCAGCTTTTCCCTCAAAGATTCAATAACTTGTGACAGAGATTCGTTAATCTCTTCATCAGTTAGGGTGCGACTTTGATCACGGAAAGTCAAACCAATGGCCAGACTTTTCGCATTTTCTGCGACCCCATCGCCCTCGTAGACGTCAAAGATTCGAGCATCGGCCAGCGCAGCCCCGGCAGAAGCCCTGGCTGTATCAAGCACCGAAGCCGACGGCGTCTCTCGATTTACGATCACCGCAATGTCCCGGCGTACCTCGGGAAACTTGGAAATCTCTTGATAATCCGGCAAGGCGCGCCCGACCACCGAGGCCAATGCAAGCTCGGCAACCAGCGTTTGCTCAGGCAGATTCATTGTCTTTGCTGCACTGGGATGCAACCGCCCCATGACCCCGACCAATTCATCCCCCAACAGGATTTCTGCAGTCTGCCCATCGTGCAAGCCTGGTCTCACTGCCGAACGGAATGTCAGCCGTTGATCAGCGGCTTGCAGCAACGCCTCGATCTCGCCCTTTATGTCATAAAAATCGACTGACGCCGCATCCGACGACCAGCCCTCGGGCATTCGGCGCCCGCAGAGTAAAAGCCCAAGCATGGGCGTTTGCGCCAGCGACTCTCCAGGCATAAAGCGGAGTCCCGTCTCAAACAGACGCACTCTGGTTTGCTGACGATTGATGTTATGCGCCGCCGCACCCAGCAAACCCGGAATCAACGAGGTGCGCATGACCGCGAGATCGCTGGAGATCGGGTTTTTGAGTGCGACCGGCTCGATCTCCGGGTCGATCAGCTGCTGAAGCTCCGGGCTCATAAAGCTAAAGGTAATGGCCTCGTTGAAGCCCCGAGCGACCAACCGCTGCTTGATCACTGACTGCGGTGTTGCAGACTCCGCCGCAGCAGCGGCTAACGCGGCGCCGCGGACGGGCTCAACCGGAATGTTGTCGTAACCGTGGATGCG
>CAXEVD010000406.1:0-2430 GCA_963999395.1 uncultured Halieaceae bacterium | reverse complement strand
TGGGTACCACACCGCCATATCCCAATCCCATCACAAAAGCACCGGCTAGCAGTCCGGTGTAGTTCTGCACCAACAGCAGAATCAGCAAGCCCGTGCTGAGAAAGAGGCAAATCAGATAACCGCAACTCTGAATACCAAGCCGGTCCATGAGGTATCCGGTGAGGGCTTTACCGCTGAAAGAGCAGATCGCGATGATCGAGTAAAGGAGCGCTGTCGATTGCCCGGTCACGCCGAGATCTTTCGCGTGCAGGCTCAGATTGGCAAGCATGCCGAGCGTCACTGCCAGTAAGGAGCCGGAGACGATCATCTGTAGCCAGAAGATGCGGCTTCTCAGTAGGTCGGGGATGCCCCAGTCCCGGGCATCGACCGCTGCAGTGGCCGCTAAGTCGGGCGCGTCGGCCTGCCCGGGTATCGCGGGCTCACCGCTCAAACCGAGGTCAGCAGGTTGGTTGCGGACCAGCCAGTAAAAAATCGGCAGGAAGGCAAAGCACATGCAGCCCGCCACCATCAGCCCGGTGCGCCAGTCCCACTCCAAAAACATCCAGGTCATGAAGGGCGGCATAAAGAAGCCCCCGAGTGAACTGCCCGTTGCGGCAAGCCCCAGTGCGAGCCCGCGTCGGCGGATGAACCAGCGGCTGATCAGCGCGGCGCTGGGAATCGCGCCGATCAAGAGCACGCCCAAGGGGATCAAGCTGGCCCACACCACCCAGATATGCAGCAGCGTGCCCGCCTGACTCAAGATCATGAGCCCCAGCCCCATCGCGGTCATACCGATCATCATAAGATGTCTGATCGACCAGCGATCGATCAGGATGCCGGCCAAGGGAGAGAGCAGGTTGGTCGCCACCGTCAGGCATGTCTCGATGAGATTGATCTGCGCCCGGGGAGCGCTAAAAACATCTTCGAAGGTGGCGGTATAGAGCCCCATGCTCCAAAACACAAAGCCGCCCTGAATCAGCTGCCCCGAGGCGGTGGCAAAAACCACCCACCAACCCGGGTAGATTCCCTCTGAGGGCTGCCCGGTGGGAGGCTTCTCGGCTGTCTGATCCGGTTGGGTGGACATACTTATTGTTATGTGCGGAGATCGTGATTGCCTTACACCTTAGGCGCTTTGTGGCACCATGGCAAAGACAGTCTCAGCCGCACGGAGCTTGCTATGCGCCCCCACAAAACCCTGCGTGGACACATCCATTACACCAGCAGTAAGCCCGGTCGAGAAGGGGTAGAGCGCGGTCGTGAGCACTTTGCGATCACAGTGCATGGTGACGGCCGCCGCACCCTGCGCGCGCACTGCGAGATTGACGACGAGCCCAATGTGCTGCGCGATGTCACTCTCACCAAAAATGAGAACTGGGACACCCTCGACGCCTTTGTGCGCTTGTCACTCGGCGATGAGCAGCAGGGCAGCAGCTGGTTTTATTTTGGCGACACCGGCGCCGACTGCGAGGGCTGGACCCATGAGCGCGGACGTTTTTCAGAGCACGAGGCCTATGACGAGCGCCCGGCTATTTTCGGCACGCATCCGATTCAGGGGGATGCCTGGCACCTTGCGGTGATTGATCGGAGTGAGGGCCCCAAGGTCCACACCTTTGATCGTTTTTTGATGACGTCCCTCGATCATCGCGGTGCAACGGGGCCGTCGCTGGTTTGGCACGACCCCGGGATGATTATCGAATTCGTTGGAGAGGAGACCATTACCGTCGGCGCCGGCACCTTCGAATTCCTGTATCAGGACGGCGAGTTCTACTTCATTGAAATGAACACGCGGGTACAGGTTGAGCATCCGGTCTCTGAGATGGTCACTGGTGTGGACATTGTGCGCGAGCAGCTGCGTATTGCCAGCGGTCTGCCACTGCAATACAGCCAGGACCAGATCCACATTTCCGGCCATGCCATTGAATGCCGTATTAATGCGGAACATCCGGAAACATTTATGCCAACCCCCGGCAAGGTGACCTCATTTCATGCGGCCGGTGGCCCCGGCGTTAGGGTTGAGTCCTGCTTATATTCTGGATATGCGGTCCCGCCTTATTATGACAGCCTGATTGCCAAGTTGATTGTGCATGGTGATGATCGCGAACATTGCCTTGCCCGGTTAAAACGGGCGTTACAAGAATTTGTTGTCGAGCCAATCCCCACAACCTTGACGCTGCATCAAAAATTGGTCGATGCACCAGCGATCAAGGATGGGAGCTATAATATCAGGTGGCTGGAAGAAGTCTTTTTACCAAAGACACAGAATTAATAGATACTGCCCGAGACAATGCCATGGCAAAATGCTATGCGTATGCACCCGAAACGATCATTAAAGCGTATGCGTTGGGCCTGTTCCCGATGGCAGAAAGCCACAACAGCAGAGACATACGATTTTATGACCCTGAAAGGCGCGGCCTTATTCCGCTTGACGACTCTCTTGGCAATGGGCTTCAT
>CAXEVD010000405.1:0-2430 GCA_963999395.1 uncultured Halieaceae bacterium | reverse complement strand
AGTAGGGCCCTCGGGGTCATAGGTCAGCCCTTTTTTTCCTTAGTAAAAGTGCTCCCGGGACGCGTCGCTGTCTGACACCGCATCGGTATTCGGCTCAACCGTCTCGGTCTGCGGAGATTCAGCCGCTGTGCTCATCGCCAGCAACAATCACATTATCCCTGCCAGTGGCCAGAGTGCTCCACGGGTACGCGCTTTTACCGAGCGACGAGCTACGCCGGCAGTTCGCGCCGCCAAAGGCAATGTTGTCTTCACTATGGGCAACATCAAAGGAGGCGCGTGACGTCTCGCTAACAAATTGTACTCAGCTTATCGCGATTTGCGCCCAGCGCCATGCGCTTAAGATGACAATCGCGGCACCCAGAGAATTCATTAGCCCGGGCACCTTGCGATCTTTTTGGCCGCGTCCCGCGTAGACTGTGGCTTCACAGGCATGACATCAAACCATCGAGCCAAACCGTGACTGAATCGTCTATCGACACGCCAGCCGATCACACCGCGACCGGCCGCAGCGGCGAGCCGCAGCGCGCCAAATCGCTGGCACCGCTCCAGCAGCTGCTCGGCTTTCTTTGGCCCCACAAGGGCCGAATGATCGCGGCGGGCACAGCATTGGTGTTCACAGCCGGGGCGCAGCTAACGCTGGGTTACGGCGTGAAGATCCTGATCGATGAGGGCTTTGCCGGGCCGGACGCATCGGGGCTATATAGAGCAGTCACCTTCATGTTGGTAATTGGCATCGCCATGGCCATTGGCGCCATGACGCGTTTTTATCTGGTGTCCTGGCTGGGGGAGCGGGTCAGTGCGGATCTGCGCAGTGCGGTGTTTAACAATCTGGTGCACATGCAGCCGAGCTATTTTGAAAGCAATCACTCGGGCGAGATCATGTCTCGCCTCACCACTGACACCACCTTGCTGCAGACACTGATCGGCTCTTCAGTAAGCCTCGCGGTGCGCAACGCCCTCACCCTCACCGGCGCGCTGACGCTGATGGTCATCACCAACCTCAAACTCAGCCTAGTGATTTTGATTGCGGTGCCGGTAACGCTCCTGCCTATTCTGATCTTCGGCCGACGGGTGAGAAAACTCTCCAACAAAAGCCAGCAGACCATCGCCGAGGTCGGTAGTCACGCCGGGGAAATTTTCCAATCGATCAAGGTCGTGCAGAGCTTTAACAGGGAAGTCGCCGAAAAAACCGCCTTTGGGCGCGACGTCGAGCAGGCCTTTGTGGTCGCCCGTTCCCGCGTCCTTCAGCGCGCCCTGCTGACAGGCTTTGCCATTTTCCTCTTGATGGGGGGTATGGTGGGCATGATGTGGTCGGGGGGCGTGGATGTGATTGAGGGCCGCATGACCGGCGGCGAACTCGGCGCCTTCGTGTTCTACGCGATCATGGTTGGCACCGCCTTCGCCACCCTGTCAGAGGTTTGGGGCGATCTACAACGCGCTGCGGGTGCGGCGGAACGTTTGATGGAGCTCCTTGCCGAAACCAGCGAGATTCCAGACACCGGTACCCAAACCCCTGCCAGTAATACCGCGTTAGCCTTTGAGGGGGTGCACTTCGCCTATCCCAGCCGGCCTACTCACCCCGCATTGAGTGACTTTACGCTGGAGATTGCGCACGGAGAGTCGGTCGCGCTGGTCGGACCCTCGGGCGCCGGCAAGTCGACGGTATTTGAGCTAATGCTGCGCTTTTACGATCCGATTGCCGGCGCGATTCGCTTCGGTGGTGCGGACCTACGCGAGATGTCGCTGGATCGCTGGCGCCAGAAGATCGCACTAGTGCCACAACAGCCCACACTGTTCTCGGGGGATATCTTCTACAACATCGCCTACGGCGCCAACGAGCCGACTCAGGCGGCGGTGGAAGCCGCAGCGCAAATGGCCCACGCCCACGAGTTTATTCAAACACTGCCCGAGGGCTACCAGAGCCATCTGGGGGCGCAGGGTGTGAGGCTCTCAGGGGGACAGCGCCAGCGCATTGCGCTAGCCCGCGCCATACTCAGTGACCCGGAGCTGTTACTGCTGGATGAGGCCACCAGCGCGCTCGATACCGAGAGCGAATGGCACGTACGACAGGCGCTCACCAACATCATACGGGAGCGCACCACGATCATTATTGCTCACCGCCTGTCCACGGTGATCAACGCAGACCGCATCGTGGTGATGGACGAGGGCCGCGTCATCGACAGCGGACCCCACGATGAACTGATGACAAGCTGTGAGCTGTATCAACGTCTCGCACGGCTACAGTTTCAGACCGAACAAGCCACTTAGACAGCCACAAAAAACCCCGCACTGGGCGGGGTTTCGATAGGCAGTGAAGAGATCAGCTGAATTCGCGGATCAGACCACCGATGCTCTCTTTCGCATCACCGAACAGCATGCGGGTGTTCTCTTTATAGAACAGCGGGTTCTCGATACCAGCAAAGCCCGAAG
>CAXEVD010000404.1:0-2431 GCA_963999395.1 uncultured Halieaceae bacterium | reverse complement strand
GTTCGGGTTGGAATGTAATAAAAGTTATTTGGGGTTCATATTGGGATCAATTATTAGCTAAAGATAAAACGGGTCTTCTAATTAAAAGGATGAATGAATGTGTAGACGGAGAATATCAAGCATTTAAAGCTAAGGGTGGCTCGTATGTCAGAGAGAAATTTTTCGGAAAATATCCTGAACTTACTGAGCTTGTTTCCTCATTAACAGATAAAGACATTTGGAGATTAAATCGAGGAGGTCATGATCCTCACAAAGTTTATGCAGCTTACTCGGCAGCAATGAAAAATACTGGATCACCTACCGTTATCTTGGCCAAAACTATTAAAGGATACGGAATGGGTAAAACTGGTGAGAGTGTGAACACAACACACCAGCAAAAACGGCCAGTAAGATGTCACTTCGGTCGAGCGTAATTCGCCAGTTTGGTTGACCCTTTCTCCCGTGCAACCAAGCCAGTAGTGCGAATCCGGGAACGGCCATTACCGAGCGGATGGCTGCGACATCGTGGAAGGTCAGGCCAAGGCCGTACAGCACCTTCGCGAAAAGGCCCTTTGCAGCTAGCAGGACTGCGCCAATAGCGACCAGTGCGCCACCCACCGAGCCAATAGAGCGGTCTTGAGTCAGGGGCTACGTCCCCCGGTACTGATCTCAGTGAGCACTTCGTTAGTCGTTAGCACACGCGCCCACAACCTCCGCAGCATCGTCAGCGTGGCGTCCTGCATTTCGTCGCTGTCCGTCCCGGTGGCGTCGCTGGTGACTACCACTCGATATTGCAGATCGCAGGCTTCCATCGACGTCATCGCGACGCAGTTATTGGTGGAGACGCCGGTAGAGACCACGGTATCGACACCGAGCGCGCGCAAAGAACTGTCGAGCGCCGTGGAGCGAAAAGCGCCTTGGGTGGTCTTATTGAGCACTAGGTCACTGGCGCCCGGCTGTAGCGCGTCGACGACCTCGTGCTCCGGTTGGCCGGCGATGTTATTTGTTGCCTTGATGATCGGAGCGATGTGGCGAGGCGCATCGCTTGCATCGGCTGCATTGGCGCCATAGGTGATCCAGATGATGTGCGCGCCCGCGTCCCTGAAGCCCGCGATCAGCCGCTGTATGTTTGGAATCAGCAGGTTCTCTATTCGGTCGAATCGGTATTGCGCGGATTCGATGTTGCCTTGCTCGGCCAACAATTTGCCCAATCCCATCTCGCGATTGCCTGTGGCGTTCTGCATATCAATGATCAGCAGTGCTGTTCGGCTGGGCTCCAGAGAGAATTGCTGACTGAACTTGTCGATAAAGCTGGGTTGGCTCATGGCGGGCTGGTCTTCCTTGAAATGTGCGTACATTCTAAGTCATATTGCGTGGTCCGCGGGACGGGCATTAACAAGGTGAGAACCCATCATGGACAAATTTTCGCAAGCCGGTTACGGCTCAAGGGACATCGGTTTTGGCGAGCGGCTTGCGCTCGTCATGGTGGATTTTCAGAAAGGATTCACCGACGCGAGCAATCCGCTCGGACGCAGTGACCATGTGCAAAGCGCGGTGGACAATACCGCAACGCTCCTTGCGGTGTGCAAGGAAAAGGGTATTCCCGCCGCGTCCTGCGCGGTGTCTTGGGGCGGGCCAGACGAGATGACCTACTGGAAGATTGATACGTTGTTCGACGGCAGTTTTTATCACGGCCATCCCTGCACTGAACTTGACCCCCGCATCCGGGATGACGACTACGTTTTTCAATTCATCAAAACGGCCCCCTCTATTTTTTATGAGACACCCCTGAAGCCTTGGCTGGTTAAGCACTGTATCGATACGACGATCATCACTGGGTGCACGACTTCTGGGTGCGTGCGCGCTTCGATCGTAGACAGCTTTTCGGCGGGCTTTAGAACTATCGTTCCCGCCGACTGTTGTGGTGATCAGGACGAGGAGGCACACGCCAGTAATTTGCGCGACGTTGGGCGACGTTATGCCGACGTGGTCGACCTGCAACAGGTGCTAGCGCATATCAGCGCACTCTGAGCCTGTTTATTAACCCGTTCTATCCTCCATAGGAGCCCGCTATGCCAATTGCCCACATTAATGGTCACGATATGTACTACGAGGTGCATGGTGATGGGCCGCCTGCCGTCTATATCGGCGGTTGGGATACGTTTTGTCACGGTCGAAGTCATTACCTGGCTCGCGGGATGACCGAGCAATACTCGACTGTAATTATCGACTATCGCGGTCTAGGCGAGTCGACGGATGACTATTCGGTGCCTGCCTCAACGCAGCTCTTTGCCGATGACATAGTCGGCCTGCTAGACCACCTCAATATGAAGTCGGTGTACTTTGTGGGGTTGGTGGGTATCGGTGCCTGCATCGGGCAATGGGTCGCGTTGAAGCGACCTGATCTAGTGCGTTGTATGGTTAACATGGGTTGCTGGACTTGGGCCGACCC
>CAXEVD010000403.1:0-2433 GCA_963999395.1 uncultured Halieaceae bacterium | reverse complement strand
TGGGAACGATTGCGGCGATTACGCCATTGATGGGTCTGCTGGGCACGGTGGTGGGCATGATCAGCGTGTTCACCGAGATCACCACCCACGGCACCGGTAACGCCAATGTGCTGGCCGGCGGCATTTCTGAGGCGCTGCTGACTACAGCAGCGGGTCTGGCGGTGGCGATCCCCTCATTGGTCATGCACCGGCATTACACCGCGCGGATTGAGTCGATTGTGGTGGATCTGGAGCGCGAGGCGATCAAGCTGGTGGATGCGCTGCACAGCAACCAGAAGACTGAATACGACCTGTGAACTTTCGACAGCTGCGCAGGCCCGAGGTCTCGATCAATCTGACGCCGCTGATAGACGTCGTCTTTTTACTGCTGATTTTCTTTATGGTCTCGACCAGTTTCTCCGAGCTCACCCAGCTAGTAGTCGATTTACCCGAAGCGGAAGGAACCCCGGCGAGTACCGATACCTCGGTGTTATTGGTTGTCGATGTGGCGGGGAACATGACGCTGGATGGAGAGCCCGTGCCCAATGACGTGCGTGGCCTCTCGGCAGCTATGGGCGAGCGTTTGAGCGGCAATACTGACATTCCTGTGACCTTGTCAGCCGACGCCATGACCCCACATCAATACGTGGTGACTGCATTGGATGTGGCAGTGCAGCTCAATATCACGCGCCTCACTATTGCGACTGAAAACACGCGTTAGGCAGCTATTGTGAAAACAGAGATAGTAAAACAGAGCGACTGGGCCTTGTATCGCCGCCTTCTGGGCTATGTGGCGCGACATGGTGGCTCCTTTTTGCTGAGTATTCTGGGCTTTCTGATTTACTCCGTTGCCAACGTGCTGCTGGCGGACCTTACCCAGTTTTTGCTGGACTCGCTGGGCGAGGCGTCACAGATCAGCATGGGTTTTGTTTCGGCGGCGGCGCACTGGTTCTGGCCGCCGGGTGACCAAGGGGCTGTTGAGTATGCGCGCGTCGCTGTACCCGCCGCGGCAGTCGTCTGTGCGCTGATCCGCGCGAGCGGTTATTTTTTCGGCAACTACTTTATGAACATTGTTGCCCGCGGGGTGGTCCACCGACTGCGCACGCAGGTCTTCGACGCGCTGATTCGCGTGCCGAAGCAATTTATTGACGGCCACACGCATGGCGAGCTGGTCTCCAAGCTGACCTTTAATGTGGAGCAGGTCAGTGGCGCCTCATCCGAGGCGCTCAAGACCATTTTGCGAGACGGGCTGACAGTGTTGGCGCTGATCAGCTACATGCTCTACCTCAACTGGAAACTTACACTCGTATTTTTTGCGATCACCCCGGCGATTGCCGGCGTGGTGGTAGCGGTGGGCCGGCACTTTCGGCGCTACAGCCGGCGCATACAGGATTCTATGGGCGAGGTGACCCAGCTCAGTAACGAGAGCATGCACGCGTTTGACGAGCTGCGGATGTTTTCTGCCACCGCGCAGCAAAGCGAGCGCTTCCGTGCGGCGAGCCAATTTAACCGGGTGCAGAGCCTGAAGCTGGCCTTTGTGCAGGCGGTGTCGACACCGATCGCACAGGTTCTCTTGGCCGTGGCGTTGGCGGCGCTGTTCTGGTTTGCATTGGACCCCGCGATTCTCGCCGGTTTTTCTGCGGGTTCGTTGGTGGCGTTTATTGCCGCGGCGACCCAGTTGGGCAAGCCCATTCGCACCCTGACCAACGTGCAAAGCATCATTCAGCGAGGCCTTGCTGCCGCTGAGGATCTCTTCGCGCAAATTGACGCCGAGCCGGAGTCCGATCACGGGCAGCTACCGCTTGAGCGCGCCCATGGCGCCATTGTGCTGGATCAGGTGAGCTTCACGTATCCCGGCGCCGAGCAGCCGGTGCTGACAGACATCAGCCTTGAGATCCCCGCAGGCAAAATGGTGGCGTTTGTCGGGCGCTCCGGTGCCGGCAAGAGCAGCCTTATGCATCTACTGTGTCGTTTTTATGCACCGAGTGCCGGCAGCATCAGGTTGGATGATCAGTCGATCGCGGATTTCAAGCTCGATGATTATCGCCGGCAGTTTGGCTTGGTATCCCAGCGCGTCGTGTTGTTCAGCGATACGGTGCGGGCCAACGTCGCGTTTGGGCAATTGGATACGGTAACCGACGCAACACTGAATAAAGCCCTGGAGACTGCGCAGGCAGATTTATTTGTTGAGGCGATGCCCGACGGGCTGAACGCCATGTTGGGTGATGGCGGTAGCGGGTTATCGGGGGGTCAGAAGCAGCGCCTGGCGATAGCGAGGGCGGTGCTAAAAGATGCCCCGGTGCTCATTCTCGATGAGGCCACCTCGGCGCTCGATAATGAATCGGAAGCCGCCATTCAGGCTTCGCTTGAGGCTGTCTCGGCCGGTCGCACCACCTTGGTCATCGCACACCGGCTCTCCACGGTGGAGCGGGCGGACATGATAGTAGTCATGGA
>CAXEVD010000402.1:0-2436 GCA_963999395.1 uncultured Halieaceae bacterium | reverse complement strand
AAGGCGCGCGAGAGCGGTAACGAAGTCGAACTGCAAAGCATCACCAAGCAGATCGATGAGTTCCAGACCCACGTGGTGCCAATCATCGCTGACATCGATGCCGGATTCGGCAACGAAGAGGCCACCTATCTGCTCGCTCGACGCATGATCGAGGCGGGCGCCTGCGCCATCCAGATAGAGAATCAGGTCTCCGACGAGAAGCAGTGCGGACACCAGGACGGCAAGGTCACGGTGCCCCACGCCGATTTCATCGCCAAAATCCGCGCGATTCGTTACGCCTTTCTTGAGCTAGGCGTGGAAGACGGCATCATCGTTGCGCGCACCGATTCACTCGGTGCAGGTCTGACCAAGCAGATTGCGGTCACGCAGGAACCCGGTGACCTCGGCGACCTCTACAACGGTTTTCTCGATGGCGAGTACATCGACAGCGCCGATGACATTGCCAATGGCGATGTCGTGGTCAAGGCAAACGGCAAACTCTTGAAGCCGGCGCGACTGGCTTCAGGGTTGTTCCAGTTCCGCAAGGGCTCGGGCGAGGATCGTGTGGTGCTCGACTGCATTACCTCGTTGCAGAACGGTGCGGATCTCCTGTGGATCGAGACCGAGAAGCCCCACGTCGGCCAGATCGCGGCGATGGTGAACCGCATTCGCGAAGTCGTGCCCGATGCCAAGCTGGTTTACAACAACAGTCCATCATTCAACTGGACCCTCAGCTTCCGCCAGCAGGTTTTCGACGCCTGGTCCGAGGCGGGTCAGGATGTCTCGGCCTATGACCGTGACGCACTGATGGATGCCAGCTACGACCAGACAGAGCTGGCACTCGAGGCCGATGCCCGTATCCAGTCTTTCCAGCGCGACGCGTCACGAGAGTCGGGTATTTTCCATCACCTGATCACGCTGCCGACCTACCACACGGCGGCGCTGTCCACCGACAACCTGGCCAAGGAGTACTTCGGTGAGGCGGGCATGCTGGGTTACGTCGCGGGTGTGCAGCGCAAGGAAATCCGGCAGGGCATCGCCTGCGTGAAGCACCAGAACATGGCAGGCTCCGACATGGGCGATGACCACAAGGAGTACTTCTCCGGCGATGCGGCGCTGAAGGCCGCCGGTGAAGACAACACCATGAATCAGTTTGGCTGAATCATACCTGGGGAAATGGTGAATCGGCGCGGGCACCTCGGTGCCCGCGCTTGCGTTTAGCGTCCGTCACGCGCACTCTTTCAGGCATGAAATGGGACGATATTGATCAACAGGTCTGTTCGGTGGCCCGCGCACTCTCGGTGCTGGGCGAGCGCTGGACGCTGCTGATCATTCGCGACGCCTTTCGCGGCACTCGGCGATTTGACGACTTTCAGCGCAGTCTGGGCGTGACGCGGCACCGGCTATCTGAACGCCTTGGCAAATTGGTCGACGAAGGTGTGTTGACCCGGGTGGCCTATATGGAGCGACCCATGCGCTACGAGTATCGATTGACCCGCAAGGGCCTTGCGCTTTACCCCGTGCTTATGACGGTGAGCCAGTGGGGCGATGACTGGATGGACGACGGTAACGGCCCACCCCAGCGCTATCGCCACAGCTTGTGTGGCAAGCAAACACGGGCGGTGCTGTCCTGTAGTGAATGTGGTGAGCCACTGCGCCCCGAGGAAGTCTCGGCGCAGTCGGGTGAGGTACTGAGTGCGTATGTGGCGCACTTGAATGCTCAAGGCGAGCCGCTTCCGTCAGAGGGTGAGTTGGCGCGCGAGGCGGCGCAGTATTGGCGCGAGAACAGGAGCGAACAGGCATGAACGAGCAAGTGAACCAACTGGTGATGAATGCGGATTTGGCGACCATGCCCGAGGCGGTTCTGGACCCAGCCACCGAGCAGTTACAGCGTAAGCAGCGCCTTGCCGCGGCACTGAGAATCTTCGGCAAGTTTGGTTTTGACGAGGGCGTTGCGGGTCACATCACGGTCCGTGACCCCATCGATACTGACACCTTCTGGGTCAATCCCATGGGTCGCTCGTTCAAGCTGATGCGGGTCTCGGATTTGATCAGGGTTAGCCATGAGGGCGACATCGTTGAAGGTGAGGGGTTGCTGAACGGTGCAGCGTTTACGATTCACAGCCACATTCATCAAGCCAGGCCAGAAGTCACCGCGGCGGCTCACGCCCACTCGATTTACGGCAAGACCTGGTCCTCACTGGGCCGCTTGCTCGACCCGATCACACAGGACGCCTGCGCGTTTTATGACGACCTCGCTTTGTTGGATGATTACACCGGTGTGGTGGTATCGATGAGCGAAGGAGAGCGCCTCGCTGAGGCACTCGGCGATAAAAAAGCGATTGTGTTGAAGAATCATGGCCACCTGACGGTGGGCGAATCAGTCGACGAGGCACTGTGGTGGTACGTGACCTTTGAGCGCAGCTGTCAGGCGCAGCTGATGGCCGAAGCGGCGGG
>CAXEVD010000401.1:0-2438 GCA_963999395.1 uncultured Halieaceae bacterium | reverse complement strand
AACTGAGCCTGCCGCTGACAGGGGATGCGGGGCTCAGTGCCTCGGGCCGCTTGGAGGGCCGCCTGGCGGCCATCGAGCATGCGCAGCTGAAAACCCAGCGCTGGGACCTGGCGGGCGACTGGCGCTGGCAGCAGACTCAATTGAGCTGGCGCGGCAAGCTGAGCAACGTTGCCGGGCTGGCGTTGACCCACGACGCCAGCTGGTCGGCGGCGGGCGACTGGCGCGTCAGCGGTGAGCTGGCGCCCTTGTTCATGCGCGCCGGCAATCCGCTGGCAGACACACTGGCCGCCTGGCCTGAGCTGCTGGCGTTTGCCAGTGGGCAGATCAGCGGCAGTCTGCAGGCCAGTGGCGGGCGCCAGTTGCGCGTGCGCAGTGATCTGAGCTTGAGCGGCATCAAGGGTATTTACGACCACACCGCCTTCAGCGGGCTGGACAGTCCGCTGCAGCTGCAACTTGCGGGCGAGCAACTGACCGTGAGCGTGCCGTCGTTGCAGCTTGCCCAGGCCAACCCGGGCATTGAACTGGGGCCCGTGCGCGGGCAGTTGTCCTACCACGCGGCGCTGGCGCAGCCGGCCAGTGGGCGCCTGGAAGTAAGCGAGTTGCGCACCGGGCTGCTGGGCGGCGAGGTGCGGGTGCTGCCGACAACCGTGAATCTGGCTGAGCCTGAGCAGCGCGCCGAGCTGCAGCTGCAGGGGCTGGAACTGGGCCGCCTGTTCGAAGTCTATCCAACTGAGGGGCTCAGTGGCGGCGGCACCCTGGATGGGCGGCTGCCGGTGCTGTTGCGAGATGGCCAGTTGCTGGTCGATCAGGGCGCGGTGGATGTGGTGCTCTCGGATGACGGCCTGCAGCACTACCCCATGCCCCGCGACATCGAATTACTCGTGCTCGATGCGGAGCGTGGCCTGGGTAACGGTCGATTGCTGCCAGCGGGACCTTTGCGAGAGCCTGCGAGCCGCCTCACGAATGTCGACGTGGTACTTGAGCGAAATAGCTGTGACCCTGATCGCGGCTTCAGTTATCAACCTTCGGGTGCTCTGCACCTGGCATCAGGCCGGCAGGTAAGGTGGTCTGAGTGTGTTGCCGAGTGGCGAGATCAATCCATGGTTGCCATGACGGGTCTTGGGCAGCCTAGGCAGTTCTTCGAGATGCTCAGGGGGCAGGGACTCGCGATAGAAGCGGAGTCTCTGGGTGATCACGAAGCGATGACCCAAGCGCATCTCGATCGTCGCAACGAAAAGGTGCTGCTGATGACTGCCAAGGACGCGGTGAAGTTATCCGAGTGCACCGACCCCCGCGTCTGGGTGGTAGCCATCGAGGTGGCATTACCGTCATCATTGCTGACAAAGCTGACGGCGCTTTTGCCGTCTGCGCGATTTGTCGAGGCGTAATACCGCGATGTTCCATATTGTGATTCCCGCCCGCTTTGGCTCCACACGGCTTCCCGGGAAGGCGTTGTTGCCCATTGCAGACAAGCCGATGGTGGCCTGGGTGTGGGAGCGGGCCATGCAGGCAAGGGCAGAGCAGGTGGTTGTCGCCACTGATGATGAGCGCATCGCCGATGAGATGACCAGTCGAGGGGCTGAGGTTGCGATGACCCGAGCTAATCACGCCTCGGGGACCGATCGTCTTGCCGAGGTGGTGGAGCAGCGGGGGTGGAAAGAAGACGCGATTGTCGTCAATGTGCAGGGCGATGAGCCGCTGATGCCTGTGGCCAACATTCAACGCGTGGCGGCAATGCTTAATGAGACAGCGGGCGCTGACATGGCGACGCTGATGGAGCCGCTGGACCCCGCAGACGCTAATCAACAGTCAGTGGTGAAGGTGGTGGCCAGCGAAACAGGTCGGGCGCTCTATTTTTCGCGCTCGGCGATTCCTTTTCGCCGGGAAGGCGGGGTGCCGGCACTCTTGTTCCGGCATATCGGGCTTTACGCCTACCGGGCGGGTTTTCTCAACACCTTTGTGGGTTGGCCACCTGCGGCGGCAGAGCAAAGCGAGTCGCTGGAGCAATTGCGCGCGCTGGCCCACGATGCGCATATTCAGATTGAGTTGGCACCCGAGGCCGTTCCCGCTGGCGTCGATACCGAGTCTGATCTCGCCGCGGTGCACGCGTTACTGGGCGCGGAGCAATAAGACTGTGACGGCAGGTGCTGACCTGACGGCGCTCAATACGCTGCAACTTCACGCCACGGCAGAGCATCTGGTCACCGTCGCCTCGTCAGATCAGTTACGGACAGAGATCGCCGCGTTGGACGAGGGTGCCGTGCCTCATGTGCTGGGCGGCGGCAGTAACGTGATTCTCTGCGATCATTTACCTGGAACCACACTGCTCATGGCCATCAAGGGCCGCGAAGTGCTGAGCAACGACAACACCAAGGTGGTGATCAGAGTCGGCGCGGGCGAGTCTTGGCATGATTTTGTTGTGTGGTGTCATCATCAGG
>CAXEVD010000400.1:0-2448 GCA_963999395.1 uncultured Halieaceae bacterium | reverse complement strand
TCCTCCGCCTCGCTCGGACTCAACCAAGCCTCGATGGCGGGCAGGAACCGCCACAACAGCATGAGTACTGCAATGCAAGCCGTGATGAACAACCAGCGCCGGACAAAAGGCGCCGATTCTGAGCGGCGGTAAGGATCGGGGTAAGCCATAAAAAACTCTCCAGTCAAGGGATGCAGTCAGCGCCATAGGCCGCCGAGGTAACAGATCGGTGGACACAGCGTCTTCGCACGACACTACCGCAAGATGAGTGCCAGTTCCGGTTCGAACAGCCACGTACATACAGCCACCCGCACCCGCCAAAAACCACGATCGTCGAATAATATAGAAGCGAGGAGTCCACCCAAGGTTCGGATTAGCAGCATGCTGAGAGAGCTGCGGGGGGCTGACGAGTCATCTGGAAATGCCCTTGGCTCGGTCGTCCCGTTCTCGCAGCAACCAGTAGGTCACACCGAGAGCCAGTGTAGCACCTGCCAGCGCCGCAATTTTGCTGGGGCTCACTTCTGGGTCTAAGACCACAAACTTGCGGGAGAGCGCGATCAGAGCAATCAGAATAACCGTCTTAACCTGTATGATGCTGTCTCGACGCAGCGCCACGCGCACGATGGAGTGCTTGAACTCCATCGCAATCAACAGCGTCATGATCATGCCAAACACGCTCTGGAACACTGTGTGATCCAGTGGATTGAAGGCATCAACGATCAGCAGCGAGACAACGATGAAAATCAGCTGAAGCATTGAGACCACGATGATGACGGCAATGACCGCCGACAGCACGAGCGCAATAACCTGCTCGAAACGTTCATAGAAGCTCATCATCGCCCAAGCTGAACGAAACTGCTCGAGCCGCGACGCTTTTTTGTCATGCATTGTCATCCTCCGTGGAAGCGAACGCCACCTGATTTCACCCGCTCCGGTTCACCTAACCCGGAGCAGGGCGACGCCCAGCTCGGACAGAAAGTCAAGCGTCTCTCCTGGCGCGACCACGCAACTAACCGAGGGCCCCAGCACGACACCAACGGCGAGATAAGCCAACACGGTGGGCACTCTGAGCGCCGCCGCCGAAACTGCCGCCAGGCTACACGCCACCAGCAGGATCAGCGTAGTACCGAGCAAGTCTTCCATAATTCAATGTTCCAACTGTGCTGCGACCCAGCGCACGATGCTCTTGCGCTCTGCATGGCGAGCGGATATCGCCATTGTCAGTTCAATAAGCTCACCTTTGGACAAGGAAAGGCAGCAACGATCACAGTTTGCTTGATCGGAGAATCTCGCTGCTGGAACGCGGTTGATGGATTTGCCGTGTGGGCGGGCGCCCCGGAGACGCTCACTCACGGCGTGTTCCCTCGGGACCCAGAACGCGAGGACTCGGACTGAGGAATGGCCTCTCCAAGATATTCAGTTTGCAAACCCTGCGCCAGCTGGCTGATGTCGTTTTCGTCTAGGGTCTCTCGCGCCAGCAGCTCACGCGCACAGCGCTCCAGCACATCGCGATTGACCTCTAAAATCCGATAGGCGCGGTCGAATGCCCCCATCACGATGTCGCGGACAGCCTGATCAATGCGCGCCTGAGTTGATTCAGCCACCCGGCACCCACCCTGCACCAGTTCGGGCGTATCGAGAAAGCGTGGTCGCTGCGCCTCGAAGGCGATATAGCCCAGTTCCTCGTCCATGCCGAAGCGGGTGATCATGTCGCGGGCGATGTCGGTGGCGCGCGCCAGATCGTCCGCCGCGCCGGTGGAGAGTTCGCCGAACACCAGCTTCTCGGCGGCGCGTCCGCCCAGGAGCACGGCGATCTTGTGTTCCAGATCGGCGCGAGTCATCAGGAAGCGGTCTTCAGTCGGGCGCTGCAGGGTGTAACCCAGGGCGCCGATGCCACGGGGAATGATGGAAATCTTGTGTACCGGGTCGGTACCCGGCAAGGCCAGTGCCACCAGGGCATGGCCCATTTCGTGATACGCCACCGTCTCCCGTTCCTTCGGGTTGAGCACGCGGTTTTTCTTCTCCAGCCCCGCCACGATGCGTTCGATGGCGGCGGTGAAGTCGATGAGTTCCACAGCCTGCGCGCGCCGGCGCGTCGCAGTCAGCGCCGCCTCGTTGACCAGGTTGGCCAGATCCGCGCCGGAGAAACCGGTGGTCAGCGCGGCCACCTGTTCGAGGTCCACATCGGCTGCCAACTTCACCTTCCTGACATGCACCTTCAGGATATCGAGCCGGCCCTTCTTGTCGGGGCGGTCCACCAGCACCAGTTCCTCGACCCACAGGGGGCGGGCGGCGATCTCGAAATCCTCGTCGCCATCGCGGGCAAGTTTATAGGCACGCTGCCCGTCGATCTTCACGGCCGAGAATTTCGGCGGCACCTGCATGATCTCGCCGATGAAACCGCCAAGCGCGGTCTTGATCGCGTCGTCCGTGGGGCGCAGGTCACTTGTGGCGATGATCCTGCCCTCG
>CAXEVD010000399.1:0-2450 GCA_963999395.1 uncultured Halieaceae bacterium | reverse complement strand
GATAAGCCCGGATAACGTCGCATAGAGCCCCACCTGATCGACCCGGGGCACCGCTGCCAGCGCCGCGCGGTCCCGGGCGATCGCCAAGCGCACCCCCTCAAAGCTCGGCTCGCCGGTGTCGCGCATCAGGGCATCGGCTTGCTCCAGTAGTGCGAGCGCGGCATCCACATCACGCGCGACCAACAGCCGCTGCCCTGCCAAGCGGGTGAGGAATACAGCCTCCTGCCCCAACCAGGCGCGCCGATCGACCGCCAACAGACGGTCCATCTGGTCTTCTACTCGCCCCATCCGTCCACTTAACTGACGCACGGATTCAGCACGCTCGGCGTTCTGCCAGGCGCGAAGCGCAGAAAGCTCCCGCTGCCAATCGACCTCAACCGACGCCAGACCGGCCTCAATGCGCTCATCGGCGGCGGCACTCGCTACCGCAGCCACATCAAGCGCCCGCTTAGTGGGCACCACCTCGGCGTCCGCAAGCTGCCGCTCCAGATCCTCAAATCGCTGCCACTGCGCCTGCACCCAGGGCCAGCCCAACCAGTAGCCAGTTGCCGTCAAGCCAGCCAACGTCAACAGCGTGAACAACGACAGGCCGATCGCCCACCGGCGTCCTCGCGACCCTTTTGCCACGGCGGGCTTTGCTGTTGGCGCGGTCGACGTCTCCGCGGGCGCAACCGGTTCTGTCATCTGCTAATTCCTGGCTGTGTGCTGCTTCAGCGCGCGTATGAAGGCGTCGTCGCTGGCGTCCTCCGCACGGATCACCTGCCCCCAGCCTATTTCAGTGGCGAGGCGGGCGACGCGATCCGACGGGACGATGATCGATGATTGGAACAGATCCGCCTGCCCCCCACCAGCCAACAATTCCGACAATCGCGACACCATCTCGCCACTGCTCGCCTGAAAAATCAGCCCCGCGCTGATTTCAATCAATCCCGACACGTCGACCTCCGGCCAGCATCGGCGATAACACGCCCATTCGGTGACACGGGCTCCACGGCCGGTGAGTTCCGATGCAAGCAGCTCCCGACCGCCCTCGCCTTTAACTATGACAACATCGCGGGAGTCAGGCGCAGAGAGTGCAGGCATCGCCAGCAACCCCTCCGAGTCAGCCCGAACCGGCACCTGTGCCTGAATGCCTTCCGCTGCCAGGGTGTCGCGTGTTTTGTTCCCCACCGCAATCACTGTGAGGTCTGAGTCGCGCGCCAACGCAGAACCCAATTGCGGCAGCCCGAATCGCACGGCATTGGCACTGATAAAAATGCACAGAGCGTCATCGCTTACAGAAGGCGCAGGCGCCTGCTCCGCAGTCGGTATCGCTTCGATGGTAATAATGGGCATGACCCGGGTTTGAAAGCCCTCGTTCTGCAGGGCTTCAGACAGCCGCTCGCTGTCCGCCTGCGGTCGAGTTAAAACGACTTTGGTCATTCCCTCGCCGCGCGAATCAGATCCTCCGCGCCCTGTGAGAGCAGCATCTCCGCAACGCTCTCACCCAGCTGTTCCGGGTCAGCGCCTCGCGCCTCCGCCTCGAGGAGGCTGGTGCCATCGGTTGCGCCGACCCGTGCACGCAGCCGCAAACCGTCACCGTCAAACTCGGCGAAAGCCGCAATCGGTACGTCGCAGCCACCATCGAGTCGGCGAACTACCGCTCGCTCGGCGAGCACGCGCGTGGCCGTATCCTCGTGATGAAGCGGCCCCAGCAAGTCACGAACCCGCTGGTCCGACTCGCGAAATTCAATCCCCACCGCGCCTTGACCTGCTGCCGGCAATGACAGGTCCGGATCGATCGCCGCACCGATGCGGCCCTCAAAACCCAGGCGAATCAGGCCCGCGCAGGCGAGGATAATGGCGTCAAATTCGCCGCCATCGAGTTTCGCAAGGCGTGTATTGACGTTGCCCCGCAAAAAGCCGATCTCAAGATCAGGGCGGTGCCGGCTCAACTGGCAGCTGCGACGCAAACTCGATGTGCCGAGGCGTGCGCCCTGAGGCAGCTGATCGAAGTCCGAACAGCCAACCAGCGCATCACGGGGGTCCTCGCGCTCACAGATCACACCTAACGTCAGGCCATCGGGCATGAACATCGGCACGTCTTTCATCGAGTGAACAGCGATATCGGCGCGCTCATCCAGCAAAGCCATTTCCAGCTCTTTAACAAACAGGCCTTTGCCACCAACTTTGAATAGCGGCTTGTCGAGAAGCTGATCGCCACGCGAGGTCATACCGAGCAGCGACACCTCAATACCCGGATGCGCGGCCTCAAGGCGTGATTTCACATGTTCCGCCTGCCACAGGGCGAGCGGACTCTCCCGTGTAGCGATCACGATTTTTTCAGACACGACATTCCCCCTGTTTATGGCCGCAGTTTAGCATGGGGCGACATTTAACCGCTCTCAAACAGGGCGGTGGCAAGATGTCCAAGGTAGAATCGCTAGGCAATGAGTCGGGACGATGGCAGA
>CAXEVD010000398.1:0-2496 GCA_963999395.1 uncultured Halieaceae bacterium | reverse complement strand
CAGCTCCCGAACCAGTCGGTTTGGTCATAAACATACATGTCCAGAGTACGGGGGATTAGCCCCGCCACGTAGGCGCCAAAATTCTGCAGCGTGCCAGACAGCAAGAGCGCCGTAGGGCCTGTGAGCAAAATCAGTAGAAGCAACATGACGGCAAGCACAATATTAATCTCTGACAACCGCTTGATGCCCGTGTCGAGGCCCAGAATGACCGACACCGTGGCCAATCCCATCGTGGCGAAAATGAGTGCCACCTGTACCCAGACATCGATAGGCAAGCCAAACAGATAATTAAAACCGGTGTTGATTTGGAGTACACCGAGGCCAAGGCTCACCGAAATACCGCAGGTGGTGCAGATCACCGCGAAGACATCCACCGACGCACCGATGGGTCCGTGAATGCGCTCGCCAATCAGCGGATAAAGGCGGAGCGGAGCGTCAGGGGGAGTTCATGTCGGTAGGCGAAGTAGGCGAGGATCAGCGCGACGATGGCGTAAATCGCCCAGGCATTGAAGCCCCAATGAAAGTAGCTGATCTGGATCGCCTCGGTAGCGGCAGCGGGCGTGCCCGCGGGCCCGTTCGGCGGCGCCAGAAAGTGCATGACGGGCTCTGCTATCCCGTAAAACATCATGCCGATGCCGATACCCGCCGAAAACAACATCGCGAACCACGAAATATAGCTGTAAGCCGGCTCCGCATGGTCTGGCCCCAGCTTGATATCGCCATAGCGAGAAAGCGCAAGATAAAGGACGATCACAGCAATTAGCGTCACGATCAAGACATAAAACCAGCTAGCGGTATCCACAATCACCGCCTGCAGCCCGGCAAACGGGTTACTCCCTTTCTCGGGAATCGTCAGCACCATCACGATGGCGCCAAAGAGCAGAATCAGTGCGGGGAAGAACACCGCTTTGTCGATGGTGAAGCGGGGAGAAGTGCGCTGGGTCATAACGAGCTCATACATCAGGCGTGGTCAGAGTGTACCCGAAGCTTGCCAAAAGGCTTCATAAAGCCTTGTTTGAAACAAGTTTTCCGTTTGCAGGCACCGTCTATAACGGGTAGCCTTCACCGTTGTAGTTTTCGAACAATAACCATCTTTCCAAGCCATGAGAAAAAAGGGAGTCAGTATGTCTCATCCCCAATGTTTTCAACGCACGCCTCTGGCGGCCGCGCTCGGCGTAGCGCTCTTGCCGCTGGTGTCGAGCCCAGTCCACGCGCAACTGGAGGAAGTGGTGGTCACAGCCACCAAGCAAGAAGCCAGTCTGCAGGACGTGCCCGTGGCGGTATCGGCGCTCACTGAAGAGTCGCTGAACCAGCGTGGCGTCTCCAACTTCTCCGACTACCTGATCGAGCTGCCCAATGTATCAGCCGGTGGCGCAGGTCCTGGTCAGAGCACCATGTATATTCGCGGTGTCGCGTCGACCACGCCTAACCTGACCACCTCGGGTGTGGCGGGTCTGAGCCCCAACGTAGCGCTCTATCTCGATGAGCAGCCTATGGCGCAGCCTGGCCGTAACCTCGATATCTATATCACTGACATCAACCGCGTAGAAGTGCTCGCGGGCCCGCAGGGCACACTGTTTGGTGCGAGCTCGCAGGCGGGCGTAGTGCGCTTGATCACCAACAAACCTGATCCGTCTGGCTTCTTCGGTCGCGTTCAGGCTGGCGCATCGACCATGACAGACGGTGAAGCCAACTACAACATCAATGCCATGTTGAATATTCCGCTTAGCGATAACTTTGCGATCCGCGGTGTGGTCTTCACCGACGAGAAAGGCGGCTATATCGATAATGTCGCGGGCACGCGAACTGCGGCGGAAAGCGCGCGTTTCCGGCCTGGTAGCGCGGTCCGCTCCAATGGGACTGAAGTCGGCTTCCGCGGCGGTTTCCAACAGGGCGTCACAGATTTTAGCAACGTCACTTTCCTTGAGGCGAATAACGCCGCGCTTGTAGAAGACGACTTCAACGACACTACCTATAATGGCGGTCGCATCGCAGCCCAATGGGACATCAATGACAACTGGCGCATTAGCGCGGGTGCCATGGCGCAGAAGATCGAGAGTGACGGCACGTTCTACACTGACCCCAACCTCAGCGACGACTACCAGATCCAGCGTTTTGAACGGGAGTTTGTTGAGGACGAGTACACCAACGTGCATTGGACCATTGAAGGCCGCATCGGCGCCCTAGAAGTCCTTTACACCGGTGCATTTACTGAGCGTGAGACCGATCAACGAACCGATTACTCGGATTACCTGTTCATCGGGCAGTACATCCCGTACTACATCTGCGACTACTACGTGTCTTACACCGGATACTCTCCGGCTGGTGCGGGGATCCCCTCGGGGACCTGTCAGCCGCCTAACCTTTACACCACCAATAAGGTCGACAGCGAATTCACCAGTCATGAAATTCGCTTCAGTACAGACCAAGACGCGCGCTTCCGCGTCACTGCAGGTGCTTTCTTCAGTGAGATGGAACTGACCGAGATGGTCGACT
>CAXEVD010000397.1:0-2506 GCA_963999395.1 uncultured Halieaceae bacterium | reverse complement strand
CCGTTGACCAGCAGGTTGGGGACCCGGGTCGGCAGCACCGCCGGTATCCTCTCGGTGCCATCGTAGTTGTCGACGAAATCGACCGTTTCCTTGTCGAGATCAGCGAGCATGGCATGCGCAATTTTCGACATCCGAATTTCGGTGTAGCGCATGGCGGCAGCAGAGTCGCCGTCGATCGATCCAAAGTTGCCCTGCCCGTCTACCAGGGTGTAGCGCAGAGAGAAATCCTGAGCCATTCGCACGATGGTGTCATACACCGCCGAATCACCGTGAGGGTGATACTTACCAATCACATCGCCGACCACGCGTGCGGACTTTTTGTAGGGCTTGTTCCAGTCATTATTCAGCTCGTTCATCGCAAACAGCACTCTGCGATGCACAGGCTTCAAGCCGTCTCGAACATCCGGCAAGGCGCGACCGACGATCACGCTCATGGCGTAGTCCATGTACGACTGTTTCAGCTCATCTTCGATGTTGACGGGGAGGATTTCCCGCGCCATTTCCTGGGGATTTTCTGCCATGCGGGCTACTTAACTCGGCCTCGTAATTGGGCCGTTAGGGGCCCGGATACGCAAAGTCAGAGTGTACCAAACAACCCCGCCTCAAGCGAGTTTTTAGCGCCTAAAACAAGCGCTTTTGAGGCCCCGGCCCCTGTATAATCGGCGGCCCGCATGAGGAGCCTCCATGCCCGATTTTGACACGATCCTGCACCCCGATTTTCTGGTGCCGATGATGCCGCGTCGCGAGATCCTGACGGGTCGCAGCGTGGCCATTCGAGCAGGACAAATTGCCGCGATGTTGCCCACCTCGGAGGCGCAGGCTACCGACGCCCGAGAGCACGTCGAACTGCCGGGCTGTGCCCTGATGCCGGGACTCATCAATCTGCATTGCCATGCCGCCATGTCGTTGCTGAGGGGTTATGCCGACGATCTGTCACTGATGACCTGGTTGCAACGCTACATCTGGCCGACCGAGAGTCATTTCATCAGCCCTGAGTTTGTGCGCGATGGCTCGGAGCTGGCGATTGCCGATCTATTGATGGGCGGCACCACGACGCTGGCCGATCAGTATTTTTTCCCAGAGGTCACCGCCGAAGCGGTTGATCGGAGCGGTCTGCGCGCACTGCTGACCTTCCCGGTGATCGATGTCGAAACCGCATGGGCGCGAGACGCTGACTCCTGCATCAACCGCGGCCTGGCGTTGCGCGATCAGTACCGCGATCACGATCGCATCGACGTCGGCTTCGGACCACACTCTACCTATATGGTGAGTGAAGGCACCCTTGCCAGAGTGGCGATGCTGGCCGAGGAACTGGACGCCCCCATACAGATCCACCTGCACGAAACGCGCGACGAGGTACTGGCCTCAGTTGAGCGGTCAGGTGTTCGCCCGATCGATTTTCTCGAGCAGGTCGGACTACTGGGGCCGCGCACCCAATGCGTGCACATGACAGCGCTGGGCGAGCAGGATATTGAGACGGTGGCCACACATGGCGCGCACGTCGTGCACTGTCCCCGCTCAAACCTCAAGTTAGGCTCCGGTATTTGCCCGGTACAGAAACTCCTCGATCGCGACATCAATGTCGCCTTGGGTACCGACGGCGCTGCCAGCAATAACCGCCTGAGTATGCTGGGCGAACTGCAGACCGCGTCATTGATCGGCAAGAGTCAGCACGGCGATCCGAAGGCGGTGGACGCCTGGACCGCACTGGAGATGGCGACATTGCATGGCGCGGCGGCGTTGGGCCTGCAGGACCAACTGGGCAGTATTGAAGTAGGCAAAGCAGCTGACCTGATCGCCTTGGATCTGTCTGGCCTGCAATACCTCCCGCGGCACGATCTCGCCTCGACCCTCGTTTATGCCACCAGCGGCAATGAGGTGCAGTGGAGCTGGGTAGCGGGTAAACCCCTGGTGAGCGCGGGCGCACTGCAAACACTCGACTACACTGACCTCGCCGAGAGAGCGGGTCGCTGGTCCGACCAACTCGGCGCGTTCCGACAAACACTGGAGTCCTGACACGATGCCCCTAGATGACAACGTCGACCGAGATGAAATCGCCAAATTTGAGAAACTGGCGTCCCGCTGGTGGGACCCCAACAGCGAATTCAAACCGCTCCACGACATCAATCCGCTGCGCGCTGGCTGGATTGACCAGCATGCCGACGTGAAAGGCAAAAACGTATTGGATGTGGGCTGCGGTGGCGGGCTGCTCTGCGAGGCACTGGCGCACCGAGGCGCCACCGTCACGGGCATCGATATGGGAGAAGCGCCGTTGGCGGTAGCTCGGCTTCATCAGCTGGAGAGCGGTGTTGAAGTCGACTACGTGCAGAGCACCGCCGAGGCCATGGCGGCCGAGCAGCAAGGCACCTTCGAGGTGGTCACCTGTCTCGAGATGCTGGAGCACGTACCCGACCCCTCCACCGTGATTCAAGCCTGCGCCGACCTGTGTCAGCCCGGCGGCGATCTGTTCTTCTCCACCATAAACCGCAACCCCAAATCTTTTCTG
>CAXEVD010000396.1:0-2510 GCA_963999395.1 uncultured Halieaceae bacterium | reverse complement strand
CTCTTCTGCCGATTACACGCAATCGCACGCCGTCCGAGGCCAACTTGGCGACTTCATTGCGCAGGTAACGCGATAGCAGCGTCAGCAGCGCCCGCACTTCTGTCCTGGAACGACCCCAGTTTTCACTGGAGAACGCAAATAAGGTGAGGTACCGGATCCCCCGGGATTCGCAGGCCGACACGATCTCTCGCACCACCTCGGCGCCCGCTCTATGCCCCGCCACGCCAGGGTACCCTTCACGGCGCGCCCAGCGATTGTTCCCGTCCATAATGATGGCCAGGTGTCGGGGGACGGTGCGGGGCTGAATATCAGATGCTTGCACGGGTGCTGGGTCTCAAGCCTCAGATGGCCATCAGGTCGGTTTCTTTCTCGCCCAAGGCAGCCTCGACCTTGGCGATATAGTCATCGGTCAGCTTTTGAATGACGTCCTGGCCGCGGCGCTCCTCATCTTCGGAGATCTCTTTCTCCTTGAGCAATTCCTTGAGCATGCCGAGACCGTCTCGACGGGCGTTGCGCACGGATACGCGAGCGGACTCCGCTTCAGCGCGGGCCTGCTTAATGTAGCCCTTGCGGGTCTCCTCGGTCAGCACCGGCATCGGAATGCGGATCACATCGCCCGCCGTTGCCGGGTTCAATCCCAGATCCGACTTGAGAATAGCGCGCTCGATATCCGGCGTAATCGCCTTGTCGAATGCCACCACACTCAACGTTCGGGCATCTTCAATGTTGATGTTAGCTAACTGGTTAAGCGGCGTTTCGGCGCCGTAATACTCGATCCGGATGCTGTCCAGCAAACTCGGGTGTGCCCGGCCCGTGCGAATTTTGTTGAAGTTGTGGGAGAGCGCCTCAAGGGCCTTACCCATCCGTTCTTCGGTGTCCTGCTTGATGTCGTCGATCATGATGAATCCTGAATGTTGTTCTTTTTGACTGAAGCGCGTCGCTTTGCGCTATGAAGCCTGAATCAGTGTGCCCTCATCCCCGCCCCGGACAATGCTGAGCAGCGCACCTCGCTGCGCCATATTGAATACCCGCACCGGCATATCGTGATCTCTCACCAGACAAATCGCGGTCAGATCCATGACACCCAGCTTTTTATCTAGCACCTCGTCATAGGTCAGCACGTCATATTTCACCGCATCGAGGTCCGTGACCGGGTCGGCGCTGTAAACACCATCTACCTTCGTCGCCTTCAATACGACATCGGCTTTGACCTCGATGCCGCGCAAACAGGCCGAGGAATCGGTGGTAAAGAGGGGATTACCGGTGCCCGCCGCAAAAATAACGACATCGCCGTTGGACAACGCTCTAATCGCTTTGCGCCGGTCGTAATGCTCGACCACGCCGCTCATGGGAATGGATGACATGGCCTGGGTCGCGATATTGGAGCGCTCGAGGGCGTCGCGCAGGGCCAGTGCATTCATGACGGTCGCCAACATGCCCATGTGGTCGCCGGTAACGCGATCCAGACCGGCTGCATTCAGCGCCGCACCGCGGAACAGATTACCGCCGCCGACGACCAGTCCGACCTGTACGCCAATACCGACCAGCTGGCCGATCTCGAGCGCCAGTTGGTCCAAGACTTTGGGATCAATACCGAAGGCTTCCTGACCGGTTAGCGCCTCGCCGCTCAGCTTCAGCAGTATGCGCTTGTAGACCTTGTCCGCCGCCATCTGACCCTATCTCCGCCTGCTCAATCCGTGCCGCCCCATGCTACCGGACCGGGAGGTCCCTGTTGATACAGAAACCTTGGTGATTCTTGTCATCCCGACCAGATAGCAGGCCGGGATCAGTGCGAGAGTGGAGCGCCGGGATCAGTTGCCGAGCTGGGCAGCCACCTCGGAAGCGAAATCGACTTTCTCCACTTCGATGCCCTCCCCCACCTCGAAGCGGGTAAAACCGAGCACTTCTGCACCGGCCTGAGAAACCAGCTTGCCTACTGTGGTGTCAGGGTCTTTGACGAAGGCCTGCTCGGTCAGGCTGTTCTCGGATAGAAACTTACGGATCCGGCCGTCGATCATCTTCTCGACAATCTCCGGCGGCTTACCTGAATCCTGGGCTTGTGCGGAGTAGATCTCGCGCTCCTTGGCGACGAGGTCCTCCGGCATATCATCGGGAGAGACCACCTGAGGGTTAACGGCCGCCACGTGCATGGCCACATCGCGTGCCAGCTCTTCTGAGCCGCCCTTCAGGGACACCAGCACGGCGATACGATTATTGCCGTGAACGTAACCACCAATGATTCCGCCCTCTGCCTCGTGGGTCACCACTCGCCGGACACTGATATTCTCACCTATCTTTTGTACCAGGGCCTGACGGGCTTCCTCGGTATCGCCCTCTGCCAACACGCTGACATCGCCAATACGCTGGTCAAAGGCTTTGCCCACTACACTGCGGACAAAGGTTAGGAAGTTATCGTCTCGCGCAACAAAGTCAGTCTCGCTGTTGATCTCGACCATCGCGCCAAAACTGCCATCATCCGCAGTCTGTATCGCAACGACACCGTCGGCCGC
>CAXEVD010000395.1:0-2521 GCA_963999395.1 uncultured Halieaceae bacterium | reverse complement strand
CCGCGGCTTCATCAGCAGCCCCCGCTTGTGTCGCACGCGCCTCAGCCGATTGAAGCGACTCACGCGTCACCGACACCTCGAGCAGTTTCTGCTCGTGCATCTGCAGAGAGTAGTCTCTGCCACCCAACGTAATGCACCAGTCACCATTCCCGATCACCTGGATCTCTTGATGCCGGGTAGTTTCGATATTGAGTTCGACAAGGACGTTCTTGTTGTCACCAACGCCCGTGGCCTTTACTTCATTGAGAATCTCGCGAACCAGCTCTGGCGTGCGCTCGGCCTGACCCAGCGGCACGATGCGCTGCCCCTTGCCGCCACCGCCGCCAATGGCCTTCAGGCGCACCCGGTTTTGCGGGTACTGCTCGCTCATCTTCAGCACCGCCTCGGTCAGCGTCTCGCTGAGTTCGTCGATGGAGTAGAGGTCTATCCCCTTACGATAACTCGCAGTCAGCACCGCCTCAGCCAACGCCTCCAAGTCATCTGCGGGCGCCTCACCTTCTAGCTCAAGGCCGTTCTCTGTGATGAGCGCGGTCAGGGCCGCCTGATCGGGATGCTTTTTCAGCAGCGTTAAGGTGGTGCCATTATCAATACCTGGTGTGACCGAGACGCCAGCCTTCAGTGCAGTGCGCTTGGCTTCATCTTTGAGGCCCGCCTGCCTCACCGTTCGGGAGCACGGTCCGATGAAATTGAGCCCGGCGCGCTCCATCGAGGCCACCATCTGCTCGTCTTCGGCCATGAAGCCGTACCCGGCAAAAATCGCGTTGTAACCGTGGGTATGAGCAATGGAGATGATGTCGGCAATGCGCTGCTCTCGCTCTTCCTTGGTGGCGCCGCTGTAGTCGGGAACCCGGTGCACGCGGCCAGGATCCGTCAGCACCCGGAGCTCGGGCGCGAGCGCGCCTCGATACACAATGGAGTCCTTTTCAGAGAGCAGAATGCCGTACCCGTCGATTCCCATTTCGGAGAACACGTCCATGGCTTCTTTACGGATCGGTCCTCGACAGATAATCAGCGGCTTCAGGTGGTCGCAGCGGAACTGTTCCGTCCACTCCGAGCTGCGCAACTTGCTGCGGCGATCGCCATGTATCAACGGGTTATTGAGGTAGTGTTGGGTACCCAAGGTGTCTACTCCCGGCCGTCGATCAGTGGAATTCGCGCTGAACCGCTTGCATCGGTCCAGGCGTGTAATGTCTCAGACAGAAAGCCATCTGAGTGGCCAGCGTTTTACGCAGGTCCGCCGGCATGACAATCTCGGAAATCGAGCCCAGACTCAGAGCCTCTTCCGGATTCATGATCTCGCGCTCGTAGCGTTGCGCGAGCAGCGCCTCCTCGGCCTTAATGGCCACATCAACCGCCGCTTCGGCCTCTGCACTGGCCTGCTCCCCTGACAGCCCGCTCGAGACACGCGCCTCAATTTCGGCTTCGAGCTGAGCCGCGCGACCCGCACGGATCTTTTTCAGTTCATCTTTGTAGACATACTCGACACCTGCGGGCCCCATCACAGCAACCCTCGTGGTCGGCAGCGCGACAACGAAGTCAGCGCCGGTCGCGTAGTTGTTGTAGGAGGCATAAGCGCCACCAAAGGCGTTGCGCACCAGCACTAGAAAGCGCGGCGTGCGCAGATCAACAATCGCGTCTAGCATCGCCCGCCCTGCCTGCACGATGCCGCGATGCTCCTGCTCACTCCCGGGCAAGAAGCCGGTCGTGTCCTCGAGGAAAATGACGGGGATGTTGTACAGGTTACAGAAGCGGATGAATCGCGCATTTTTATAAGCGGCATCGATGTCGATTTGCCCCGAGGCGACAGCAGAGTTATTGGCGACAAAGCCCACTACGTTGCCTCCCATGCGGCCGAAGGCGGTAATGGTGTTGCGCGCGCGATCAGCCTGCGTTTCCAGGAAATCACCGTGATCACACAGTTGCTGGATCAAAATACTGATATCAAATGGTGTATTGAATCCGGTTGGCGAGTTGAACGCCTTTTTTAGCAAAATGTCGATGTCGACTGTCTGTCGCGCGACAGGGTCGGAGGTCTCTCTGTAAGGCGCCAAAGACTGATTCGAATCGGGCAGATACCTCAGCAACTCGCGCACCTTTCTCAGGGCGGCGACCTCGTCCTCTACGACAAAATCGGTCACACCGGTTTGACTGTGCACCGCCGGGCCGCCCAACTCATCGGGCGTGATGTCCTCGCCCAGTACGCTCTTGACGACCCCGGGACCGGTCAGACCGAAAAACGTGTCTTTGGGCTGGATGAGGAAGCTCCCCTGACGCGGGAGGTAACTGCCCCCACCGGCGTTAAAGCCAAACATGCACATGATGCTGGGCACGATGCCACTAATCTTGCGCAGCGCGGTGAAAGCGTCAGCGTAGCCATCGAGGCCACCGCCCCCCGCCGGTATATAAGCGCCGGCAGAATCGTTGAGGCCGACCAGGGGAATATGTCGCTTGGCGGCGAGCTCAAACAGGCGCGCCAGCTTCTTGCCATTGGTTGCATCCATGGAGCCAGCGCGAACCGTGA
>CAXEVD010000394.1:0-2527 GCA_963999395.1 uncultured Halieaceae bacterium | reverse complement strand
GCGTTCGACGGCGGGCAACTGGGCATCAGCGTGGGAGTGAAAACGGCCAGCGGGCAAGCCGCTGACTGGCTTGGCAGTGGCGCCACGGACGTTTACGCCCTGCTGCGCTTCAGCGGCCAGCAGCTGGGCGGTTGGCCCTTGTGGTGGCACGGTCAGGTGGGTGGTACCCGGGCAGGAGACAGCGACTTGCTGGGGCCAGAGCAAAAGCGCTCGCTGTGGTTTGCAGGACTGGCGGCGGAGTGGCGTTTTACGCCGCGGTGGTCAGCGCTCATACAATACGATGGGCACAGTGCGTTGCTGGACGGGGCGCTGGAGGCGCTGGGTGAGCCCGCGGGCATGCTGAGCATGGCGGTGCGGTGGCGGCCGACAGCGCACTGGATGATCGATGCGGGGTTTAGCGAGGACGTGGTGGTCGAGTCCGCGCCCGATATTACTTTCTTACTGAACGCGCACTACGTGCCCTAGCGCGCAGCACCTCGCTACCGTGCCGCGAGCAGGGCCTGTGCCGCCTTGACTGCCGCTTCTACCTGGTTGGGCGCGGTACCACCAAAGTGATCGCGCGCAGCGACGGAGCCATCTAGCGTCAGCACGGCAAAGACATCCTCTTTGATGTCGCCATGAAAGGACTGCAAAGTTGCCAGCGACAGCTCCGCGAGGTCACAGCCGGCGGTCACGCAATGAGCGACGGCCTTGCCTACGACTTCATGGGCGTCGCGGAACGCCACCCCGGCGCGCACCAGATAGTCCGCCAGATCGGTTGCGGTTGAAAAGCCCGCCAGTGCGGCCTGTCGCATTGTCGCTATGTTCGCCTCCATCGCTGGAATCATGTCGGCAAAGGCCCGCAGACAGTCACCGAGGGTGGCCACGGTATCGAACAGGGCTTCTTTGTCTTCCTGATTGTCCTTGTTGTAGGCCAGTGGTTGAGATTTCATCAGCGTGAGCAACGCCACTAAATTGCCGATGGCGCGGCCTGACTTCCCGCGCACCAATTCGGGTACATCGGGATTTTTCTTTTGCGGCATGATCGATGAGCCGGTGCAGAATCGATCGGGCAGGGTGATAAATCCAAATTGCGCCGAGGTCCACAGCACCAGTTCCTCGGAGATACGCGAGAGATGGTTCATTAGCAGTGCGGCGGCGGCGCAGAACTCGATCGCAAAGTCCCGGTCGGCAACGCTGTCGAGGGAGTTTCGTGTGGGCGCATCAAAGCCGAGCATCTCGGCCGTGGCGTCGCGGTCGATCGGGAAGGTGGTTCCCGCCAGCGCAGCGGCGCCCATGGGCGAGACATTCAATCGCGTCCTACAGTCCGCCAGACGACCATAGTCTCGCTCCAGCATTTCGTTCCAAGCCAACAGATGGTGGCCAAAGGTCACCGGCTGGGCCACCTGCAGGTGGGTGAATCCGGGCATGACGGTACTCGCGTGCTGCGCCGCCAGTGTCACGATACCGGTTTGCAGACGCGTCAGCTCGGCACTGATGGCATCGAGTGCGGCGCGCAGGTACAGACGCAGGTCGGTGGCGACCTGATCGTTGCGCGATCGGCCCGTGTGCAGCTTTTTGCCGACGTCGCCAATCAGTTCGGTCAGTCGCGCTTCGATGTTCATATGCACATCTTCGCGTGCCACGGACCACTCAAAAGACCCTTGCTCTATCTCGGCCAATACATCGGTAAGACCCTTCTGAATCGTGGCATTTTCATCTGCCGTGAGGACGCCCGTGGACATCAGCATCTCGGCATGGGCGCTGGAGCCTGCGACGTCGTATACAGCGAGTTGACGGTCAAAGGCCTCCGATGCGGTAAACCTCCTGCACCCCCGCCAGGTGGGCTGCCGCAAGAACGGTCCGGTTCACCTGCCCATTCGGCCCTGCCGGGGTGACCATCACCAGCCTGTCCACACCCGCAACCCTTGCAGGAACAGCATTCATCAGCACTGTGCTCGGGTATGAAGCCCGACCACCCGGAACGTACAGGCCGGCCGCCTGAACCGGTCGCCATCGACGCCCCAGCCGTTCGCCGTGCACACCCTGCACATCGAGGTCCTGGGGTTTCTGGCGCTGGTGAAAATCCTGGATCCGACGGTGGGCGAGTTCGAGGGCGTCGCGCAGATTCGCAGGGCTGTTCTCCCAGGCTTGCTGCATCTCAGCAGCCGGAACATGCAGTGGGTCCGGAACAAAACGGTCGAACTGTTCGGTGAGCGCCAGCAAAGCGCTGTCACCTTCAGTGCGCACGCGCTCGATGATGGCCTCGACCGTTGCTGTGGCCTCCCGCTGAGTCTGACCGGTGGTGCGGGTTGAAATCCGATCGAGCTGCTGCTCAGCCCCGGCTGCGCTGTCGAGGCACCTGGGCAGACCGCTCGTCGCTGGCTCTTTGCTCAGGGTGGTCATCAACACCGGTCATCGGGCCCTTTCAAGCTAGGCCCCCCTGCGCCAGCGCAATGGGAATGAAGGGGGCACTGCGTTAATGTTGTGGATTGTCGATGAGAAATCCGGCTCTGTGGCCAATAACAAGTCCTCAAAGAAGCGCGTC
>CAXEVD010000393.1:0-2528 GCA_963999395.1 uncultured Halieaceae bacterium | reverse complement strand
AGCAATTGATGGCGAGAACCGTCCACTGCCGACGCTACGGTGAAGACCTCGAGGGACTCGAGCGCCCGCCCCTGCCCGGCGCCAAGGGCCAGGATATTTTTGACAACGTCTCAAAGAAGGCGTGGCTCGAGTGGCAGGGCCACCAGACCATGCTCATCAATGAAAAACACCTGAGCCTGATGGATCCGGAAGCACGCAAGTACCTGATGGGTGAGATGGACAAGTTTTTGGCGGGCGAAGACTTTGATCAGGCAGAAGGTTATGTGCCGCCCAGCGAGTAAGCGCATGATCACGCTGCGCTACGAACTCGATGGTCATACTCCGATGCTGGAACACCGACGATGAGCGCGAAAGCCTGGATCGCCACTGTTTCGGTGTGTGGCTTTGTCACGGCTGCTTTGGCCGGGATCAAGTTTGTGCAGATTTCGAAGGCCATGGCGCTGATGGAGAGCTTCCCGCCTGCTTACGAGACGGTGACCGTTGCCAGCGCCGAGGCTGACGAATGGCAGCCCACCCGGCTTCTGAGTGGCACCGTGCAGTCACCGGAGTATCTTGTTATCTCAGCGGAAACACCCGGAAGGATCGTGGAACTCCCGTATCAAAGCGGCGAGACTGTCCCTGCTGGTGCCAAGGTGCTGGTGCTATTTGATGACGACGTCGAAGCGCAGCGAGACGCGCTACAAGCCGACTTGAGCCTCGTAGAGACCCAGTTATCGCGCAACCTCACGCTGGAAGCAGATTCGCTGGTATCGCAGGACCAGCTGGACATCCTGAAGGCCCGTAAGCTGTCTTTGAGCGCACAGATAGCGGTACTTGAGGCGCGACTGAGCCGCATGACCGTGCGCGCACCCTTTGCCGGCACCATGGGTATCTACACGCAACGTGCTGGCGACTTGATGCGCTTTGGCGAGGTGCTCACGACTCTCACCGGCCTCACACCCAGCAGATGGATTGACTTTAAGGTCCCGCAAGGCCTTGCCAACATCGTAGTTGGGGACACCGTTGAGATCCGTGACGTCAACGGGTTTGTTGCTGGACCCGCTAAAGTAATTGCCGTCTCTACCGCCTATGCGCAGGCTACCCGTACCTACGATGTGCGGGCTGAGCTCGAGGCACCTGCGCTCAAACACGGCTCACTGGTGCAGGTAGCGGTTGATACCGGGCCATTAGAAAACCTGATGTCCGTGCCCAAGCGCAGCGTGCGCTGGGACGCCCAAGGCCCGCACGTATTCGTCGTTGAGGAAGCCGAAGCAGACGCCTTTCTTCCCCACCGCGCCAGCATCCGGCGGGTAAACGTCCGCGGTGAGAGTCGCGACAAGCTCTTCGTCAGCGGAGAAATCGTCCCCGGCGAACGCGTTGCTAACAAAGGCGCGTTCAAGCTAGAGGACAACCTCTTTGTCTCGATTCAGGCCCGGTCCACCGACCAATGATGCCTCACGCCTCATCGCCGCGATGGACTGACCTCTTTATCAAGCGGCCTGTCGTGGCGGTCGTGGTCTGTCTGAGTCTGCTGCTCGTCGGCGTTCGATCGGCAGTCGATTTGCCAGTGATTTCCTTTCCGGTGATAGAGAGCTCCTCCGTCGCCATTGTGACGGCGTACCCCGGCGCTAGCGCCGAAACCGTTCAGGGCTTTGTGACCGAACCCATTGAGCGGGCCGCCAGCAGTGTGCCAGGGCTGGACTACATCGAATCGATAACCACCGCAGGCACCAGCACTGTCACCCTCTGGCTGCAACTGAATCAGGACACGACCGAGGTCATTTCTACCCTGTCGACGCGACTAAGTCAGATACGCTTTGAACTGCCAGAGGGCACGGAAGATCCCTCGATACAAATCAGTCGTGCCGACACCCCCTATGCGAGCTTTTACCTGGCGCTGCGGATCCCACCGGAGCGAACCTACGCGGGTGTCAGTGACCTTATCCAGCGGGACATCCTGCCACGGCTGGCGGCGATACCAGACGTGGAGCGCGTCGAGAACTACGGCTTGCAGCAATCGATGCGTATCTGGCTCAACCCCTGGAAGATGGCGGCGCTGGACGTCAGCACCGCGGAAGTCGCGGACACACTGCGGCGCAATAACGTCATCGGCACCTTCGGACGCACCGAGAGCACCTCGCAACGGGTCAACCTGAAAACAAACAGTGAGGCCAAAACCCCCTCCGACTTCGCCAACATGCTGATACAAAAAGCCGGCGATGTGGATATCCGTTTAGGCGATGTCGCGCAAATCGAAATTGGCACGACGGAACTCAATAGCGTCCATCGCTACAATCAGGATCAAGTGGTGTTCGTCGGGGTATACCCCGAACCGGGCACCAGCGAAATCGTGGTGGGCGACGCCCTCTACAAGGCCGTGGACGAGATCAACGAGTCGCTCCCGGCAGATCTCGACCTCTTTATCCCTTTTGATAATTCCCGCTACATGCGCGAAGCAGTTGCGGAGATTTTCAGCACACTGGGAGAGACCATATTACTGGTAGGGCTGGTGGTTCTGGCGCTGATGGGCTCCGCACGTAGCGCGCTCG
>CAXEVD010000392.1:0-2534 GCA_963999395.1 uncultured Halieaceae bacterium | reverse complement strand
GGTCAGCCGAACGCTGCCGCCAAGACGGCCCGGCGTGATTACCGTAGGCGCCTTCCACAGTGGTACCAAACACAACATTATTTCTGACGCGGCGCACCTGCAGCTGACCGTGCGCAGCGAGTCTCCCGAAGATCGGACCTTGCTGCTCCATGGTATCCGCCGGGTCGCTGAAAATATGGGCCGGGTGGCAGGACTGCCCGACGGCCTTTTGCCCGAGGTGGTGGTGTCCGAAGAGAGCGTGCCGCCGACACTGAACGACAAGGCACTCACCGAGCGTGTGATGGCTCGCTGGGACGCGTATTTTGGTGATGGCGTGCTGGTGTCGGGTGAGCGGTTGGGGATGGGGGCGGAAGATTTTCCGATCTTTACGGTGAACCCCTATATCCCCAGCCTCTATTTCGCGGTGGGCGGCACCCCGCCTGAGGACTTTGTGCGCGAGAGAGCAGGCGGCCCGTCGGTGCCCTCGCATCATTCGCCACTGTTCAAAATTGAGCCAGATGCTTCGGTCACGCTGGGGATTGAGGCTTCTGTGACAGCCTTGCTCGACCTGCTGGGGTCGTGACCCAGCCCACGTCTCCAGAGCTTGCCGCGCGCTACCCGGTCTGGGACCGGGCGGTCCGAGCGTTCCATTGGTATTTGCCCATTGCCATCGGGGTGATGTGGTGGAGTGGCGAGCAAGGCCGTATGGATATTCATGAGAGGGTGGGCTACAGCCTGCTCTGTCTGGTGGCGACACGCATCATCTGGGGTTTTGTCGGCAGTGAGGCGGCGCGGTTTCGTGCGTTTTTATTTTCGCCGCGCACTGTGCTGAGCTACCTGAGAGCGGGTGGGCAGTATGCCGGCCACAACCCTTTGGGGGGTCTGTCGGTCACGGTATTGCTGATGCTATTGCTGGTGCAAGCGGGGTCCGGGGTCTTCAGCCGGGACGATTTGCTGTTCGAGGGTCCGTTCTCTTATTGGGCGGGCGACCTGTCAGGCACCCTCACCGAGTGGCACAAAATCAACTGGCTGCTATTGCAAGGATTCATTGCTCTGCACTTATTAGCAGTGTGCTGGTACCAGTGGCGAAAAAAGCAGCCGCTTATTCAGGCCATGTGGCGGGGTCAGGCGGGCGATAAGTTTGTGACCAGCCCGCCCAAGCCACTGTGGTGGGCGGTGCTGATCGCGGTGCTGCTGTCGTTGGCTCTCTGGGCCCTGGTGACAATCGCCCCCGAGGCCCCCAGCTACTACTGATACGACATTCAGTACAAATAGTCCTGAGACTTGTACTCGTCGTGGCAGGCCTTGCAGGTGCCGCCCGTTGCCACGAACTGCTGACGACTTTCGCCGGGGTCACCCGCTGCAGCGGTTTTGGCAAGCTTTGCTGCCGCCGCACGGAAATCGTCGAGCTTGCTCTGGAAGTCGTCCATGTTTGACCAGATGTTGGGCTTGGCCCGGGTCGTGCCCTTATCGGTGCCCGGTGCAAAGCCTCGCTCCACGCCAAACTGCGCCGCGTGGTTGAGGTCCTCTGCCCAGGTCATAAACAGGGCGTCGTTCCATTCGATCTTGCCCTTCATCATGTCCCCCATGGGGGCAAAGGTCATGCCCAGCAAAGCGAAGTAGGACTGGCGCAAAGACTGCAGTGGCTCGCTTTGCTCAATGTGAGCAAGCGACGAGCCTGACATGAGGCTGATGCCAAGGAGGGTGCCGAGTAGCGTATGTCGTTTCATATTCATTCTTCCGGTTCGTGAATAAGCAGTTGCCCCCGGCTACTGTATCGTCATCGGGCTATTCCAAACAGGGGAGTGAGTCGCGCCCTCGGTGAGTTAAACTGCTGCCTAGGTGAGTTAAACTGCCGCCTAAAGGAGGCTTTATGTCTGACCAACTACCCCTGGAAGCCTACTGGATGCCCTATACCGGCAACCGGCAGTTCAAGCGCGACCCGCGCATTATCGTGGCGGCGCAAGATGTGTGGTTTACGGATGATCGCGGCAGGCGGATTCTCGACGGCCATTCCGGGTTATGGACCTCGGGTTTGGGCCACGGCCACCCGGAGGTCTCCAAAGCGGTAGCAGAGCAGATCGATACCCTCGATTTCGCGCCACCCTTTCAGTTTGGCCATCCCGCGGCTTTTCATCTGGCGGAAAAGCTAAAACAGTTGATGCCCGGCGATTTGAACTATGCGTTTTTCACCAACTCGGGGTCAGAGTCGGCTGACACGTCCCTGAAAATGGCGCGCGCCTACTGGCGGCTAAAAGGTCAACCGGCGAAGACCCGTTTTATTGGCCGCCAGAAGGGCTACCACGGTGTGAACTACGGTGGCACCGCGGTCGGGGGGATCGGCGCGAATCGAAAACCCTTCGGGCAGTCGCTCGAGGTGGACCATCTGCGCCACACTATGTTGCCGGAGAATACTTTCTGTCGGGGTATGCCCGAGGAGGGCGCCCACCTTGCGGAGGAGTTGGCTGAGCTCATCACACTGCACGATCCCTCGACTATCGCAGCGGTGATTGTCGAGCCGATGGCCGGTTCGGCTGGCGTGATTCCGCCCCCCG
>CAXEVD010000391.1:0-2535 GCA_963999395.1 uncultured Halieaceae bacterium | reverse complement strand
AAAAAAACCCGGCCGCACAACTCGCCGCTATGTGGTACTACTCCGCTGCCGGTCACGGAAAAAAGGACATGGTGATCCTCCCCTATAAGGGTCGACTGGAATTGTTTTCAAAGTACCTGCAGCAACTCATCATGGAATCGATTGGGAAGGAATTGGACCTCGATGGAAATGTTGTGAATCAGGGAATCGCCGTATACGGAAACAAAGGATCTACCGATCAACACGCCTACGTGCAGCAACTGCGCGACCGACTCGTCTCGCGTGCGCTCGTGCAACCATCGCTCCGCCTCTGGCGGGATGAGGCCTGCATGGGGCCCCTTTAGGGAGAGGTATCGGGCGCAATCGTAGATCAGTGCTTCTACCAAACGACCATATCGCAGCGTGCCAAAAGCTTCTGAGATGCCGGGAGCCCGATCACCGGCGCCGGTTCCCGATATGGCGAGTGACCGGCTTCGGTCCGGCAGGAACTCGGGTAGGTACCACAACCGCGTTAAGCGTGCGAGCTCAAGCTGATAGTGGTCTGGCGGAAACGTGACCATGCGTTCGTCCGCATCGTCATTCTCGAAATAGTCGTGATCGTCGCTAACAAAATATGAGGGGGTCGAACGTAGCATCGTGCCGTAAAGTTGGCCAATCTGCGGCCCGACGGCAGCCTTCAAGGAAGCCTCGTTTTGAGTGCCCAGCACTGGCTGCGTGAGCTCTAGCCAGCCGACGCTTTCGTATATTTCGCGGGTCTTGCGCCCCCATTCCTCGCCACGATTATAGAGCTCCGTGCGCTGGTCCCAGTAAACGTGGTCGCCGATCGCAATGACTGCCCGTGGGTTGAACGACAGCGCTCGGCGCAGTAAGCGGCGCCGAATTTCGAGGGGCAGGAACCAATATGTATCAGCGGGATGACCGCCGGCGCAGGTGAAGGCCAGTAGCCGGACGTGCTCGGGCCGGGCATCAGGGTCGGGGAAGGTTCTTAGGGACCAGGGGTCGCACAGCGAGTCGCCTCCGGCGTCTATGAGCTGGAGGGTGTGTTCGACATCGGCCTGCAGGTCACCGATATCGAAAGAGAAGAAGCGGCCGTCCGAATCCGTCGCTCTGCCAGCCACGCGCCGGTCGCCAACCGTTAAAAACACTGTGCTTCTAGGCGCCTCCGCGAACGTGGCCTTAATCGCAATTCGATCATGGCTGGCGGCTGGCAGCAGGTGCTCGAGGCGGCCGGCCTGCCAGCTTTCGTCGGTGGCGCCAGACAGGCGCGGCATTGTAGCAAGCCCGGCCGCACTGGCAGCTGTCGTCATGAATCGTCGCCGGGTCCAGTTCGTTTGCGTCATCGTCGCGCTCCGTAAGTTGTAGCGACCAAGGTTATCTCTAAAGTATCTGGGCGGTAATCGTTATAGGGGGCTAAGTTCTAGTAAAGCCGCCAGCAAAAGTCCTTACATCCGGTGCCATTGACGCCAGCGCTTCCTTTAAATCGTCGCTGACCTCGCCCAAAACGGTGAGACTGTCTATCTCAAACCTGTCCATCCACTCAGGCGCGATCGGGCTGGCCATTAGATTCTGTACCCGCGTTAGCGCACCTTCGCTATCCTCGAAGACCTCGATAAGAGTTGCCTTAGCTTTGTCGGCCGATAAGAACCACCAAAGCGGCGAGTTTTCTCTTCTTCAAAATCGTAGGTGGCGCGCGCACTACGATCTTTTATCCATGATGTGACCTCTTCAGCTCCGGACAATACGTTCATTTGCAAAAGAAAGGTGATGGCTCCGTTGTATTCATTCAGCATCGGTTGTCCGTCCTCATTAGTGTTGACTCTTTGAGAGTATCCTACCCCTGCAGCCCCATAATGTATCTGGGCGGTGACCGTCACAACGACATGTCTTAGTGGTTAAATTGAGATGTCCGTAATTACCTTACTGGGCTGGGAGGCACGTGATGTCGTGGGAAGCAATTGGCGCGATGGGTAGCCTGTTGGGCGCTATCTCTGTTCTGCTTACTCTTCTATATCTTGCAAAGCAGATAAAAGAAAACTCAAAACTCCTCACAACCTCTGTCTACCAGACAGCCGTAGACGGCTATAACGAGATGGCCGCTATGTTCCTCGAGAACCCTGAGTTGGCTAGAAATCTGCTGATGGACAAGCCCGCCCAGCTCAGCGAGGTAGATGCTTACAAGCTGAACCTCATACTGCGTGTGTACCTAAACCAAGGTCTTAAGCTATTTAAGCTTTATGAAGCCGGTATTTTCCCTAAAGAAGACTGGTTACTCAGGGCGGCGGAAGTCAAACAGGTAATTAATCAAACGGCTTTTTCACGAGAGTTTGTTAAGAACAATCTTATTTTCAGTCAAATGTGCAGTCATCTGGATGACTTAGAAGTTGAGCCTGCTTCAAAGTTTGAGTAGCCGTCTTTTTGGTGGCCTCATGGGCTGATATAAAATAAACCATTGCAGGTGCCTGCCTAATTCCACCCCCTAATATATATGGGCGGTAACCATTACAATCACAACGGCGGCTAGGCGGTCCACAAGGTATGGAAAATAGGCGATTAATA
>CAXEVD010000390.1:0-2544 GCA_963999395.1 uncultured Halieaceae bacterium | reverse complement strand
GGCCACAATCCTCACAGCCACTCAACGCCGTGGTTCAGCTCCTTTGGTGGATACAGCTACTCGCCCGAATACGAGATCGAGCGCTTCTACCGAGACGCCCCGCTCTTGTGCATTGGTGAGGGTACCAACGAGATCCAGCGCATGATCATTGCCAAACAAATGGTGGCGCGGGCCAGCTGATCAATCCAGTACCGTCATGAACTCCGCGGCATCCAGTCGCTCGGTGCGGTAGCTATTCACCAGCGCGTCGGGGTCCGCGTAGCCGAGCGACATGCCGCAGACCAACATCTGCTCGTCGGGGGCCCCCAGAATGGGCATGACGCTGTCGTAGTAAGAACAAAACGCGGCCTGCGCGCAGCTCTCCATGCCCGCTTCCCGGGCCGCTAGCATGAAAGACTGTAAAAACATGCCGTAGTCGAGCCAGCTACCCTGCTCCATGTCCCGGTCGATAGTGAAAAAGAGCCCTACCGGCGCGCCAAAAAACTGATAGTTCTGGACGCGATATCCCTGCACCGCTTCGGTGTCCTTCCTGTCTATATCCAATAGGCCATAGAGGCCGAAGCCCGTTTGGCGACGCCTGCCGATGTAGGGCTCGCGCCATGCCCGCGGATAGTAGTGGTACTCGTATTCACCCTCATCACCCGACAGATACCGCGCCTCGCAGGCGTCAGTGATGCGGGCCTTTGGCTCCCCCCGCACCACATAGACATGCCAAGGTTGAATATTGGATCCCGAGGGTGCACGCCCCGCAACCCCCAACAGCGACTGAATTTGCTCGTCGCTCACGGGTTTATCGGGAAGAAACGAGCGGATGCTCTGGCGGCCAACGATGGCTTCACTGACGCGCACGGTTTAACTCAAGCGCACTGCTTGGATAGCCAGGTGTGGGCTCTTCCGCCCTGAGGAGCACCAATCATCTCGCTCAAGAGCGCGACAGCCTCAAGCAGCTTGGGCATATCGAGCCCGGTATCGTAACCAATCGACTCGCACAGCATGACCACGTCTTCGGTGGCCACATTACCTTTGGCGCCGGGCGCGAAGGGACAACCCCCTAACCCCCCTGCCGAAGCATCGAACTGACGAACACCCGCCTGAAGTGCTGCGAAAACGTTGGCCAGACCCATGGCGCGGGTATCGTGAAAGTGGCAACCCAGACGCTCGGGGCCGTATCGATCAACCAGCTTATGCATCATGGAGTGCACGGCGGCAGGGTTAGCGGCACCAATGGTATCGGCGATCATCAATCGCGCTGGCTGGTGCTGCATCAAACGGTCTACCTGCTCCATCACGAGTGACTCCTCAACCGCCCCCTCATAGGGGCACTCAAACGCCACTGCAAGATAGGCGTGGATATCGACGCCCTCTGCTGCCGCACGATCGAGAATCTCCTCCCCCATGACGAAGGTATCCTCAAGGCTTTTGCGGATATTGTTCTGGTTCATCTCTTCGGTGGCCGCGAGCGCGATGGCATGGCTGCGAATTCCCGCCATGACCGCGAGCTCGTAGCCTTTCATGTTGGGCACCAGCGCACTGTAGGTGAGCTGTGCCGAAGGCAAGTTAGCGGCTATTTCGTCCGTGCCCGCCATCTGCGGCACGGCTTTTGGCGATACAAAAGACCCGATCTCGAGCTCGGGTACGCCAGTCTCGGCGAGGGCGCCCAACAGGGCGATCCGCTGTTCAACAGTGAGGTGCTTGGGCTGAGCCTGAAGCCCGTCGCGGGCAGCCACCTCTTTGATGATCACCTTCTCAGCCATGGTTATCTCCTTCTACCGGGGGGCAGGAAGTTCCGCCGATTGCGCCCGACGGCGCTAAGTGTAACGCCACTGGAAGAGCGCCACCACTTAGGACCCATTTATAGATCTAGCTCGCCGTCAATTTGCGAGCGGCGTCGGCAATAGAGGCGGCGTCTACCTTAAAGTGGGCGCGGAGATCTGAGCGTCGCTCACTCATGCCAAAGCCATCGGTGCCCAAAGCCGTAAACGGTCCGTTTATCCAACTGGCGATCATGCGAGGTAAGGCACGGACGTAGTCCGTTGCGGCCACGGTCGGCACACCGTTCTCGGGGAAAATCGTTTCCAACCACGCCGGTTCAGCAGCATCCACCTGTTCCGCTCGCTCAGCATCACGGGCCAATTCCACATAGCTGGTAACGCTGTACACGGCGACAGAGTAGCCCTCTTCCCTGAGTATTGCCGCGGCCTGCATCACTTCATACAGAATCGTGCCGGAGCCAAGAAGATTGACACGGGGTCCGCCACCCGCGGCGGGCTCCAGCAGATATCCGCCCCGCACCACGCCTTCATCGAGATCGCCATGGTCCGGTCGCGCTGGCATGGGCAGCGCCTCGTTATACATCATCAGGTAAAACAGCTCGTCGTGATCCTCAACAAACATTCGCTGTATGCCGAAGCGAACGAGGACTGCCAACTCCCAGGCGAAAGCAGGGTCGTAGGTGCGTACCGAGGGTACGGTGCTCGCGAGAATCGGAGAGTGCCCGTCCTGATGCTGCAGACCCTCGCCGTTTAGTGTGGTACGACCCGCCGT
>CAXEVD010000389.1:0-2559 GCA_963999395.1 uncultured Halieaceae bacterium | reverse complement strand
AAGAAAAAAACACCTGCCAAGAAAAAAACACCTGCCAAGAAAAAAGCAGTAGCCAAAAAAACACCTGCCAAGAAAAAAACACCTGCCAAGAAAGCGCCTGCTAATAAAGCAGCTAAAAAGAAAAGTCCGGCAAAACTGGCGCGGGCCGTAGGCGAGCTTCAGAAATTCGACGACTTCAAGCCCTACAAGCCCGGCCGTGGCGAGAGCTACATGAACGACGAGCAGATCGAGCACTTCCGAGGGATTCTGCTCAATTGGCGCGGTGAGTTGGTCGATGAGGTCACCCGCACCGTCTCGCACATGAAAGACGAGGCCGCGAACTTCCCTGATCCCGCCGATCGCGCCACCCAAGAAGAGGAATTCAGTCTTGAGCTACGTACGCGAGACCGCGAGCGAAAACTGATCAAGAAGATCGATTCCACGCTGGACCGATTGCAGAACGATGACTACGGCTACTGTGATGCCTGCGGTATTGAGATTGGTATTCAGCGGCTCGAGGCAAGGCCCACTGCGACCATGTGCATCGACTGTAAGACCCTAGCCGAGATCAAGGAGCGGCAGGAGCTGGGTTGAACGATTCACCAGCAGTCGCCGATTCCAACGCCTACAGCGGGCGCTTTGCGCCCTCCCCGACCGGGCCGCTCCACGCGGGTTCCTTGGTCGCCGCATTAGCCAGCTTCCTCGATGCGCGACACCACAACGGTCAGTGGCAACTGCGCATCGATGATATCGACCCCCCTAGGGCCGTCGCTGGGAGCATTGATGCCATCACCGATGCCCTGCTGGCTCACGGGCTGAGATGGGACGGCCCTATCCTCCACCAGTCGCATTCCTCGCCGCGCTACGACAGCGCGCTCGACAAACTCCAGTCATGGGGATGGCTGTTTCGCTGTGTCTGCACCCGAGCCACGCTCGACGCCGACGGCTGTTGCGGGCAGCGCTGCCAGGACCACAACATTGGTCTTGAGACACCGCATAGTCTCCGCGTCAAAGTCGCGCCCGAGAGGTTAGAAGGGTTTAGGGACCGATTTCTGGGTGAGCAACCGGCGGACACCGAGACTGCGTTAAAAGATTTCATTGTAAAGCGCCGCGATGGGCTCTATGCCTACCAGCTGGTTGCGGCCATTGATGACGCCAAACCTCAGTTCACTCATGTGGTCAGGGGTGCCGATCTGCTGGAATCCACGCATCGGCAGCGCTGGCTTCAGCAGCTGTTAGGGCTGGAGCCACCCTCCTACGCTCATGTCGCCATACTCGTTGACCAGGCGGGAAACAAGCTCAGCAAGCAAACCGGTGCGCCGCCCCTCGACAATAGCCAAGCTGAGCAAAATCTTCGCCAATGCTTGCAGCACTTGGCGCAGCCCGCTCCACCGAGCAGCGCACGACGTGTTTCCGAGATACTCGATCATGCGGCTGAGCACTGGTGCATGAGAAGATAATCAACACCTCTGGACAATGTGTTACTTTTTAACTCGCATACCAAGCCATCATCGGTAACATTGGCGAGACGTAGCAAAGTGCGAGAGCCCATGCGAATCCAATTAGTTGAACAAGATCCAGCATTGCTGGGAGCGTTGAAGGAAGCGTGTCAGAACGACTACTTCCACAGCAAGGCGTGCTCGAAAATGAGGGGCCTTGAGGACACCATTGGTCGTGTCGCCAGAACAGACTCTACCGTACTGATTGTGGGGGAAACTGGGACCGGTAAGGAGCTCGCTGCCAGGCAAGTGCATCGCATCAGCATGCGGAGCGACAAACCGATCGTGACCGTCAACTGTGCAGCCATCCCCGAAACGCTCATTGAATCGGAATTGTTTGGCTACGAGAAAGGCGCCTTCACCGGCGCAACAGCCAATCGATTAGGTCTGATTGAGGCCGCTGATGGCGGCACTTTGTTTCTCGATGAAATTGGTGAATTGCCGCTCGCCGCTCAGGCTCGACTGTTGCGATTTATTCAAGAAGGCGAGATCCGCCGAATTGGCTCCGTCACCAGCAAAAACATCGACGTCCGTCTGATCTGCGCCACCCACCGCGACCTTGCAGAGCGGGCGGCACGGGGTGAGTTTCGGGAAGACCTTTTCTATCGCATTGATGTACTGAGACTGGATATCCCTCCCTTACGCGAACGGGAGGACGACATCGTCGACATGGCAAATTGGTTCATCGAAAGGCAGGCGGCCAAACTCGGCGTGCCGACCAAACCACTATCAGAGCAAAGCCGCGATGCGCTGGCGGCACATGACTGGCCCGGAAATGTGCGCGAGTTACAAAATGTGATTGAGCGGGGTCTGGTCATGTCTCAGGGCCCGGACCTGCACGTCACGCTGTCTGCAACCGGGTCATCACAGACAGTCCGACCGAATCCGACCGACTCGCCCGGTGACGAGATGTCGATCGAGGACGCCAGCGGCGAGTTGTCGCTAGAGGACTACTTTCAGCGATTTGTGCTGCAACATCAGGATGCAATGAATGAAACGGAACTGGCACAAAAGCTCGGCATCAGCCGTAAGTGTTTGTGGGAGCGGAGACAGCGGTTTGGCATCCCACGACAAAAGCAAA
>CAXEVD010000388.1:0-2576 GCA_963999395.1 uncultured Halieaceae bacterium | reverse complement strand
TGCGGGTGCAGCAGGCTCACTGAGTAGGAATACACGGAATTGCGGAAACCAGGATGGAACTCTTCAGTGACGGCTGCGCCGCCCAGAATGCCGCGCGCTTCAAAAAGCCGCACCGACTTTCCCGCTTTTGCCAGATACCCAGCACAGGCCAGACCATTGTGGCCGCCACCAATAATGATGACATCGGAGTCAGAATTGTGGGCAGTCATGGTCTTCACTCCCGCAAATGAACGTTGAGTGTAAGGCGGCTGTAAGGCGTCGACATACGAGCCTTCAGGGAAGCATACTCTACAAATACTCCGAAACCGGGTCAGCTCGCTACGGTTCGACATTCCCCAAAGATTTTTTGCGTTGGCATTCATCTGAGGAGATTCTTGCCACTGGGAAGCAACAGGGTTAACTATGAGTCAGTACGACGCCATCGTTATCGGGGCGGGCCATAACGGGCTCACCACCGCCAACTACCTCGCCAGAGGCGGGATGAACGTCTGCGTGTTAGAGCAACGCTCAATAGTGGGTGGAGCAGCCGTCACTGAAGAGTTCCATCCTGGTTTCCGTAATTCAACGTTTTCCTATGTCGTGAGTCTGCTGCGGCCCGAGGTCGTTGAGGATTTGCGGCTAGCCGATTACGGGTACGAGGCGATCACCCTAGAGAACGCGCTCTATATTGACTCCAGCGGAGACCATTTGTTGCTCACGGCCGATGAGCAATTTAATCGGGCACAGTTCGAAAAATTTTCTCAGACCGACTTTCAGGCTTATGAATCGTTCGAGCACTCTGTAGGTCAGATCGGGCAGCTACTGGCCAAGCAATGGTTGAACGAGCCACCTAAATTAGGCGAACAGGGCGTTGGAGATCTCCTCGCCATGCTCAAAATGGGTGTCGATGTATTCCGGCTAGATGCGGAGGCACGCTGGCGACTGATGCAGTTCTTCATCGGTGCGCCAGAGACAATTATTGATCGCTGGTTTGAAAGCGACAAAGTGAAGTCGATAGTGGCCGCTCACATTATGCCGGCTAACTACGCGCCGCTGAGCCAGCCTGGCGCCAGCCTTGCGATGCTGCACCACGCCGTCGGCGAGGTCGATGGGCGCGCAGGCGCCTGGGGTATTGTCAGAGGTGGTATGGGCGGTATCACCCAAGCGATGATGAAATCGGCAGTGGCTCACGGCGTGACGATTCGCACCGATGCTGCAGTGCAAGGCGTTAACGTATCGGATGAGAGGGTCACAGGTGTCACGCTTGCCTCGGGCGAAGTCATAACGGCACCTGTAGTCGCAGCCAACACCGACCCCAAGCGGACGTTTTTTACCCTATTGGGCGAAGAGCACCTTCCGGAAGACTTCGCCCGTGACGTGAAAAGCTTTCGACAAGAGTCTGCTTCTCTGCGCATGAATCTCGCGTTGTCTGAGCTACCAGAATTTGTCGCGCTTCCCGGTGCCGAGGGGGCACATCATCAAGCCAGTATCACGATGATCGAGAGTGCCGATCATTTAAACGCCGCATTTCACAGCGCCAAACGAGGCGAGCCCGCTGACCCACCCATCATTGAGGCGATTATCCCCAGCGTGCTGGACCCCGAATTGACCGACGCGCCGGGCCACCACGTGATGAGTTTGTTGTGTAAATACATGCCATACAACCTGAGTCGCGGACGCTCATGGGACAATGAAAAAAATCGCATCGTGGAGGGCATTTTCAGCTACGTGGAGCGCTTCATCCCTCGATTTAGGGACATTACAATCGGTTACCAGTGCCTTACCCCGCTGGATCTGGAGCGGATGCTTGGGATGACCCGCGGTGATATCTGCCACGGCAGACTCGAACCCGACCAACTCTTCAATATGAGGCCACACCCCGATGCCGCACAATACGCCACGCCGGTGACAGGGCTGTACCTGTGCGGTTCAGGTGCGCACCCCGGTGGCGGTGTGACCGGCGCACCAGGACACAACGCCGCGCGGCGCATACTGAAGGATGCATGAGGGCGGAACAGCCAAATAGCTCATGCCTGACTGGCGGGCGCGATAGACGCACTTGGTAAGTACCGGCGTCGAATCACCCGCCATGCAATCACACCCAGAGGCACATGGATGAGCAATGGGCCGATGACGAACCATGGCTCTGCATGACGCCAATCAATGCTCCCACCCAACTCGATAATGCCCGCACCGAGCTGATAAGGCTCCACATAAAAGTGCAGCAGCAAAAATGGCATCACACATCCGTAAGCAATCAACAGCATAGGCGCCAGCAACGTGATCCGTGTCGCCCGCCGATCGACATCGACCGAGGGTGTTTGGTGAAGCTGCGTTCGATAATCTCGCTCTGCCTCTGAGACGACATCGCCTCTAGAACCCAATCGAGCAAACAGGACAGAGGCAACAATGCCCAGCAGAACCGGCTCCATGTAACTGGGCAAATCGATTAGCCCAATATAGTCGAGCGCTGCCGGTAAGATGTTCGCGAGCAGGCCAGCGAGCATGCCCCAGCGCGCGCCGCGAGCGGTGAGCAATCGACTCCAGATGCTCATCAATCCAACCGGACCCCAACTGGAGGCAAAAACTGTCCCGAT
>CAXEVD010000387.1:0-2577 GCA_963999395.1 uncultured Halieaceae bacterium | reverse complement strand
TAGGTGAGGCAGGTGTAGGTAAATTTAAGAAGATGCTCGCTGCAGTCGAAAGACACGATTATATGGATGCAGGTTGGGAGATGAAAGACAGTAAATGGAATATGCAGACACCAAACAGGTGCGAAGAGCTATCTTTTCGTATGAGAAATATTCCTGAGCAACCCCTGTTTATTTAATAAAAAAATTTGAGGGGGTATATCGTTACTACGAGGCGGATTTTACCCCTTACCGGTGCGCTGGCGGGCGCAGAGGTGCATTATCAGCATGAAAACAAAGACCAGGTGCGTGAGTACTTGACCAAGGCGTGTCGTATTTTGGCGGGCCTGCAGGGCAGCCTCGACTACGAGCGCGGCGGAGACATCGCAGTAAACCTTGGTCAGCTTTACGGCTACTCGATCCGCAAGCTGTTCGCAGCCAATGTGAACCTCGACACAGCGCCCGATAATATCGCCGAGGTAAAGAGCTTGCTTGAACCCATTGCCGAAGCCTGGGAAAACATGGATCTCTCCAATTCGAGCCAATTGATGGCCGTGTGAATGACAACGTAAAACGCTTCTGTCAGCGTAGACCGCAACCCGCTCTATTGAAAACCCTGTCCATCCCTCGGCAAACCGCGCCAGTGACTCAGGGCAGGGAGTCCAAAGAAAGCAAACAACCTCTGACACCCGACGACTCACACTGCGATAGCACAAACAGTGCTTCGCTGGTTTCTTTCTCGTCGATCCGCATCGCCGCGGCATCGCGAATCTCCTGAGCCTGCTGCTGACCTTGTATCAAAGCGAGGGCAGCCCAAACGTAGGCCTGGGCGGACCGCCGTTTCACATTAGTGCCGTCTAACAGCATAAAGGAAAGCATGTACTGGCTGTCGGCATATCCCTCAATAGCGGTATCGCGAAAACCCTCATAGGCAAGACGCCGGTTCTGAATCTGGCCCTCGCCCTCGAAGTAGCTTAGCGCGATCATGTAGCGACTCTCGGTCAAGCCCTTGTCCGCTGCCTTGCGAAAATAAATCAGCCCCTGAGCCCAGCTCTTCGCCGCGCCGCGGCCTTCGACGTACATCATGCCGAGATTATGTTCAGCCTCTGCAAGGCCACCATCGGCAGCGCGACGATACCAGTCCATCGCTACGTCGTATTGCTGGGTCACACCCAGCCCCTCTTCGTACAGATAGCCAATGTTGTGCTGTGCCTGCGGATCCCCGGCAACGGCGAGGTCATACCAGGCTCGCATTGCCGTTGCGTAGTGTTGTCGCTCCATGGCCGCCAGGCCAGCGCGAAGCTGATCCTCTCGAGTGTCGGCGATGCCGACGTGCGGCCATATCAGGGCAACACAACAGGCGAGAAAGCGGCTAGTTGCGCTCACGTCCCTTTACCTCCTCCTGGCGATCTAATGTACCGCCCAGAATGGCACCTTCGCTGAGGCAACCGACAAGAGCACCTGCTTCATCGACAACCGGAATGGCTTCACCGACAAATCGCCTGGCAATCCCTAACGCCTGTTGAAGATCATCGCTCAGGTTAAGCACGAGATAATCATCTCCAATCAATGCGGACGCGGTTTGATCCGGGTTCGCGAGCGCCGTTAATATGGGCACCACGCCGGTCAGGGTGCCCTGCGGATTCACCACATAGGCTTCAGTTCGGTGGGACGCCCGCAAGTGCGCTACGAGGTCTTCCCCTGTCATACCCTCGGTCACAGACTCCACCGCCTCGACGTCGAGATCGGCTACGGAAATATCCTTGAGCGAGAGGAACTCCCTGCCCTGCCGCAGATCAAAACCCCGGGCGATGAGCTGACGGTCAAAAAATGAGTAGCAGAACAGTCTCGTCGAGATGAAAGACGACATCGACACCGCCAGAATCGCCGCAACAGCAAACTCGTAGCTGCGCGTAAATTCAAAAACGATGAGGACGACACCAATGGGTGCACCAATCACCGACCCGGCGACCGCCGCCATCCCCACGACCGTGAGCATGACGACAGCGGACGGATCAAAGCCCAGACCCACCGCTACGAAACCCGCCAGATAACCCAGTGATGCACCAAGAAACAACGCAGGGGAGAACACGCCACCCACCAGGCCCAGCCCGATACAGACGACGGTGGCAGCAAGCTTGGCAACCAGCATCAGCGCAGCCTCGCCAACAAGCTTTTCACCCGCCAACAGATCATTCACCGATTGGGTGCCGAGTCCCACCGCTTCGGGCACCAGCATGCCGATCAGGGCCATGAGCGTCGCAGCCAGTAGAAGCATGGCGAGTTCATTATTGAGGGACTTGGCCCAAGCCGCTGTTCGTAACAGCGAGCGCATAAAGACGATCGCCAATATCGCTGCGCAGGCGCCCAGCCCCAGCACAACGGGGATCAACCCCCAGTCGGTGGGGCTGGCCGTCACCGAGTACGGCGACACCCGATCAAAAAAGAGTGGGGTGACAGCGGTCGCCACAATCGCTGACACCGTGATAGGCGCCACAGCCCGGACGGCGAAGTGTCGCAGTATCGCCTCTGACACCAACACCACGGCGGCGATCGGGGCACCGAACCCTGCCGAAATCGCCGCTGCCACACCGCAGGCCA
>CAXEVD010000386.1:0-2600 GCA_963999395.1 uncultured Halieaceae bacterium | reverse complement strand
TGAGTCGTGATAAAGCGCCGCAGAAATCCAGATAGGAAAAAAACGAGGAAAACGCAGCATGCAGATCAGCAACGTGACCTTCGATGAGATCGCCATCGGTGATACCGCGACCTACACGCGGCTCATCACCAATCAGGAAGTCGAAGCTTTTGCCGCGATCTCGGGGGATCACAACCCACTGCACCTCGACCCCGAATACGCCGCCACCACCGACTTTGGCGAGTGTATTGCACACGGGATGCTCACGGGGGCACTGATCAGCGCTGCGATCGCCATGCAATTACCGGGCCCGGGCTCAGTCTACTTGAGTCAGAACATCCAGTTCCGCGCGCCCGTGTTTTTAGGCGATACGTTGACCGTCACCCTTGAGGTGACTGACAAGCATGGCAAGCGGCCCTGGGTCACTTTAGGCTGCACGGTGGAAAATCAGGCAGGAAAAGCCGTTGCCAAAGGTGAGGCGCAGGTTGCAGCACCGACAGAAAAAGAAACCGTGACGGTCGTGCCGCCGCCGGCGATTCAGCTGTTGGAAGAGGTCGCGGTGGCGTCCGACTGAGCAAACTGCTCGGGGTCGATATACATTAACTCAATGAGCACTACCGGTTCGCTCGCTGACGGCGTGGCACCCATCATCAATACGTTGGGCACTCCCTCGGCCACCACTAAACCGGGCACGCCAAATAAGCGTCTCTCGGAGGTCGCCTGACCGCTCTCATCCATCATTCGCAGTGCGGGTAGCGGCGTGTCTTCGTCTTTGAGCGTCTCAGTCATCTTGGCCAACAGCGCCAATACCGAGTCCCGGAATAGGGAGAAGTTCAGCGCGCCACGAAACTCCGTGTGATCAAGGGTCAGATCCAAGCGCACCTGACCGCCATCTTCCATGCGGAGCTGCGTCAGAGCGACCCGCGTCCCGGCTTCGAGCTCGCGAAAAATGCGCTTGCCCACCGTGCGTGACACCTCAATCAAGGTTTGATGCAAAACATTGACGCTGATGGTCGCAAACTGCTCATCAGTCAGTGTTTTTTCGCCTGCTACCATGTGTCCTCCTGCTCGAGCCGCGAGTGTACCCTGCCCCTCGGTCGACTCCTACTGTGATTTGTCCAGAACGCGGTGCCGACGCTGGTTTGTTAGACTCACCGGCGGCGGGCTCGGTGAGGCTCTCGCCCCACCCCGCTGTTGAGAGCGACCAACCCTTGATCAACCCCACCCAAACTCTCTGGACACCGCTCGCGCCGCTCACTCTTGACTGGCGCGGCGACGCGCCGGTAGCGCGCGACTCCGGCGATATTTTCTTTTCCACGGAAGACGGGCTGGCCGAGAGCCGGTATGTGTTTCTAGAGGGCAATCGGCTGTCGGAGCGCTGGCCGGCGCAGACTACTGATCAGCCCTTTGTGATCGGTGAGATCGGTTTGGGAACCGGGCTGAATCTGTGCCTGACGGTCGCCGAGTGGCTCAGGCAGCGCCGCCCCGGCGCAACGCTGCACTATGTCGGATTAGAGAGAGCGCCCTTCAGGCCTAAGGACATGTGCCGCGCGCTGGGTCACTGGCCGGAACTCACACCTGTGCTCAATGCGCTCTTGGCACGTTGGCCGGACCCTCTGCCCGGCTGCCACCGACGATACTTCACCGAATGGGGTCTCACGCTGGATCTCTGGTGGGCAGATGCCGCCGACACCCTGCAGGACTTAGCCAGCCACGGTCAGCCCTGGGTCGATGCCTGGTACCTCGATGGCTTTGCGCCGTCGCGGGAACCGGGCCCCTGGCAACAGCGGCTCTATGACGCGATGGCGGGCTTGAGCCGGGCCGAAGCCACCTTTGCCACCTTCACAGCGGCGGGCAATGTCAGGCGAGGCCTCGCGGCATCCGGATTCGAAGTGCACAAACGACCCGGCTTCGGTAGCAAACGCGAGGCGCTGTGCGGAACGATAGACACCCCACATACCACTGCACCCGCGATAACCCCCTGGGACCTGCATCCCGCATCGCATACACCAGAACGCGCGTTGATACTTGGAGCAGGACTGGCCGGCGCGCACGCCGCATTTGCCCTCGCGCGTCGAGGGGTCGCCGTGACGGTGCTGGAAGCCGCAAGCGTCGCTGGCGGCGGCTCGAGCAACCTGCAGGGCGTCACGTATACCCGACTCTCCCATCAACACAATCCACTGACCGATTTCTCCCTCGCCGGGTTTAGCTTTGCCACCGACCACTATGAGACGCTCTTGGGTGGCGGTGCGCTCACAACAGATGAGGACATCGGCCTCGGCGGATATGTGCAACTGCACGAGCCCGACGAGATGCTGGCACACTTGAGTGAGGTGCTACCGCTGGCGCCCGAATTTGCGCGGGTGCTTACCGCCACGGAAATCGCAGCGCTCACTGGGCTGACGCCAAGGTGCGGTGGCATTCACTACCTGCGGGGCGGCTGGCTGACGCCGGCGGCAGTCTGCCGCGCGCTGCTCGCTCATCCGTTGATCTCGCTCCAGAGCGACTGTGGGCCCCTGTCGCTCAGCCACGGGCCCGATAGCGGATGGCAGGCCGTCGATGCACAGGGCACTGTTAGGGCAGAAGCCGACACCGTCATTCTGGCCACGGCCAACGCCACA
>CAXEVD010000385.1:0-2611 GCA_963999395.1 uncultured Halieaceae bacterium | reverse complement strand
AGGGGGAAATTGCGCAGCTCCTCGCCGCCGCTGTGATCGGCGCCTTCGTCATCGCCGACTCCAACCATGGCTACAAGATGATTGGTGTGGGAGAGTTGGTCGCCCAGACGATCTGTGGCGACAAGCCCGGGCTCCTCGATCCGTTTCGCTTCTCCCGCTATGCAGAGGGCGACCTGCACCCCGTCTCCAACAGCCCCTTTCCTTGGAGCTAGCTAGCTGTTTTAAAGTACTTTTATATTAATTGACCGACCTCAACCCCGGCCCGGCACAGGCGGAGAAAAAAGGGATTTTCCCCGCCCTTAAGCAGGCGTAAACTCCCGCCAATCAACCCCGACGCCGGCCGATATGCACCCGACTGACCCCATCGCCTCCACCGCTGAAATCAGCCCTCACGGCGCGGCTGATCCGGCCATTACTCAGAGTGCAGCACTTCCCAACCGGGCCTACACCAGCCACGACGACTGGCTGAAAGAACGGGATACGGTCATCGCTCAGACCTGGGCAGGACTGGGATTCAGCAGTGATATTGCCGAGCCTGGTAGCGTCTACCCGGTCACTTTTATGGGCCTACCACTGGTGATGGTGCGTGACCAGCACGGCCGCGCACGGGTGTTTCACAATGTGTGCCGCCACCGCGGTATGCAACTGGTTGCCGAGGCCGGTGACGCGGGTCTGGTTATTCGGTGCCCTTATCACAAGTGGGGCTACGATCTCAGCGGGCAGTTGAAAACGACCCCGAATATCGGCGGCATGGGCATACACGAAGTCGCCGGCTTCGATTGCGCTGATCACGCTTTGACCGGGGTCCGTTGTGACGAATCCATGGGCGTGGTCTTTATCAACCTATCCGGCGATGCCCCCGCGTTGTCAGAGCACCTCGAGCCTTTGTTATCGCGCTGGCGCGACCTCGCGGGACCGTCATTCGACCAGCAGCTCATCGCCGACACCGGTGAGCACGGCTCGATGGAACTGGTGCTTAACAGCAACTACAAACTGGCGGTGGAGAACTACTGCGAGTCCTATCACCTGCCCTTCGTCCATCCCGACCTGAATACGTACTCGCCCCTCGATGCGCACTACAACCTAACCCTTGATCCGCTCGCCTCAGGTCAGGGCACCCGGGTGTACGACCTTACGCGGGGAGACAGTGAACCGCTACCGCAGTTTGCAGAGTGGGATAGTGAGCGCCTCAAAACCGCGGAGTACCTATCACTCTACCCCAACGTATTGCTGGGCATACAAGCGGACCACTTCTTCGTCATTCTGCTGATGTCAGAAGCTGTCGATCAGACCCGGGAGCGGCTACAGTTTTTGTATGCCGAGACCGCCGCCACCAATGAGGCTTATGGCGCGCGACGCAAAAGCCTGCACGCCGCCTGGAGCATTGTGTTTGCCGAGGACATCTCGGTGGTAGAAGGCATGCAAAGAGCCCGCGCCTCCCCCGCTTTTGATGGCGGGCTGTTTACGCCGCTCATGGATATGCCCACCCACCATTTTCACAAGTGGTTCCTCTCACGCCTTGAGAAGAACGCCACCCGCGCGGTGAGCTGACATAAAAAACCCCGCAACAAGGCGGGGCTCCCTATGCAACGACTTCTACTATTCAGCCGGCGTGACTAAGACGCCGAGCTAGTGTGGGTCGCGCTATTAACGGCGAATCGCGGTGGCGGCAAAGGTAAAGTTCTGACACTCAGCCATCGCATTCCATTCAGCCTGCAGGGCTGAACCGTTCCAACTGTCTGCACCTGCCTGGGCTGCTGCCTCATCGGTAAACAGATCAAGCCAGACGAAGTCCGCATCTTCCAAGTCGAACTGCGGCTCCATAATCCAGTAGCCGTAGCCGCTGGAGGGCTCCGCATCCAGCGAGGCATCGTAATCAGCGCGAAACGCATCGAAACTGGCTTGATCATAGCCATCGTTGAAATTGCAGAAATCAAAGCTGGGGATGAAGGTGCCACCCTCTGGCATTGTGCTCACATCGCTGTCGCGACCCGCGCCCGGGCTAAAGGTGAAGACGTTCTCAGCGTCGTAGGAGAGCGCACCATCCAGCTCAGCAGCCCACGCCTCCTCTTGATTGGCATTCCAGTGCGCCCAGGCTGACTCGCGAGCCTCCATCGAGGGCCATAAGAGCACCCAAATGACATCGTAGTTATCGGTCTCAAACTGCGGCCTGAGGACATTGGCACCCATCATCTCGTAGCCACCCGCGTCGATACGGGCATTCCAACGCGTCACGATGTCGGCGAACTGCTCGTCCGTGACATCCGGTCCGACGTCATTCCAGATGTAGTCAACAATCACGTTGTTGGTAGGCGCGCTTGCCTCGGCCGGCGCCGCTGGCGCCTCGCTGGCTGGCTCCTGGCTCTGACCGCATCCCACTAGCAGCGCCAAAGACGCCAAGACTGCAAATAGCATTTTCATAAGGACTCCCTATTTTGTTTGACGCGACACGCGCGTAGCTCGAGTACAACAGTATCGCGCCTTGGTCACAAGCTTGGGGATGCACCAATTTAGTGCCCGTTTGATGAGTTTGCAGAGCGGCGAAACCCACGACGTAATACTTAGCGGCGGGCTCAACAAGGCAGTGATGCAGCCATTACATTAATTGCGT
>CAXEVD010000384.1:0-2642 GCA_963999395.1 uncultured Halieaceae bacterium | reverse complement strand
GGCTTGAGCGCCGACACATCGATATAGGACAACAGATGCTCGACATAGGCGCGCTGGGTGTCAGCAGCCCCCAACGAGCCCCGCGTATCCGCTACGGTGAAGTCATTGGCCTCGGCGAGCGCCCGAATCTCCGCAAGACCTGAGTCTCCCGAGATCGGCTTGGCGCCCTCACGGACGAACTTCATGCCGTTGTAGTCTTTCGGGTTGTGGCTGGCGGTAACGACGATGCCGCCCCCGACATCAAGGTGCGCCGTCGCGAAGTAAATTTCTTCCGTGCCGCACAGGCCAATATCCTGCACCGAGACACCTTGCTCGAGGAGCCCTTCGATGAGCGCGCCCTTGATCGACTCACTGGTCAGGCGGATGTCATGGCCCACCACGACCGTGCCCGGCTGAATGACCTCGGCGTAGGCTTTACCGATGCGACGGGCGATGTCCTCGTTAAGTTGGTCTGGGATCCGTCCCCGAACGTCGTAGGCCTTAAAACAGTCGAACACGTCTGTCATTCAGGCTGGCCGTAGTAGTGCTCAAAAACATACTTGGTGGCCTCGACAAAGCCCGGCACGCTTCCACAGTCAAAGCGGAGCCCTTCGAACTGGTAGGCCAGTACGCGGCCTTCCCGAGCCTGCGCCTGCAGCGCATCGGTGAGTTGCACCTCCCCATTTTTGCCCGGTGGCGTGTTGCGAATGATGTCGAAAATATCCGGCGTCAGGATGTAGCGACCAATCACTGCCAGATTGGAGGGCGCCTCCTCTGGCGAGGGTTTTTCGACCATCTCGCCGACACGGGTGAGCCCGTCTCTTTCCGCTGTGCCCGCCACAACGCCGTACTTATCGACCTCCTCCCTGGGCACCTCCTGCACCGCGACGATGGAACACTGATGTTCCTTGTAAAGTGCCGCCATCTGCGCCAATACGCCCGGGCCCTCCCGGTTGAGGCAGAGATCATCGGACAGCACGACGCCAAAGGGCTGATCTCCGATCAGCGGTTCACCGGTCAAAATGGCGTGACCCAGGCCCAGCATTTCACGCTGGCGGACCATGGTGAAGATGCCGCGATCGATCACATCGCGAATGCCAGAAAGGTACTGCTCCTTGGAGGACCCGGCGATCCGGTGTTCCAGTTCGTAACTTATATCAAAGTGGTCTGCGATCGCGCGCTTACCACGGCCCGTGACCAGCCCACAGTTCACCATGCCGGCCTCGATGGCCTCTTCGACTCCGTACTGAACCAAAGGTTTGTTCACAATTGGGAGCATTTCCTTGGGCATGCTCTTGGTCGCGGGCAGGAATCGGGTACCGTAGCCCGCAACGGGAAACAGGCATTTACCAATCATGTCGGGGTCTTCTCCCTGCCGTACACATCGTCAAACCGCACAATATCGTCCTCTCCTAGATACGAGCCAGACTGTACTTCGATCACTTCCAGTGGCACGGCACCGCGGTTCGCCAGACGATGCTTCATACCTATAGGAATATAGGTGGATTGATCAGGGCCCAGCGTCAATTGCTCCTCCCCCCGTGTGATCTCGGCTTCGCCGGACACCACGACCCAGTGCTCGGCGCGATGATGATGCAGTTGTAGCGACAAGGTCTGACCGGGCGTGACCGTCAATCGCTTGACCTGAAACTGCTCGCCTATCACCAGCGATTCGTAGGATCCCCAGGGACGGAACACTTTCTGGTGACTGGCTGCCTCCGGCCGATTCGACGCACTCAGCGCTTCCACGACCTGTTTGACGTCCTGCACCCGGTGCCTGGCACCGACCATTACCGCATCAGCCGTCTCGACCACCACCAGATCCTCGACACCCAGCGCAGTGACCAGGCGACTCTCACTGCGCACATAGTTATTGCGGGCATCGTGCAACAACACATCGCCCTCGCTGACGTTGCCACAGTTATCTGGCGCGCCGATCTCCCACAGCGCCGACCAGGCGCCCACGTCACTCCAACCGCAGTCGAGGGTGGCTACGCCCCCAACGTCGGTATGTTCCATCACCGCATAATCAATGCTGTCTGCGGGGCTCATCAGAAATGCCTCAGCATAGGGGCGAACGAAATCAAGATCTCTCTCTGCTTTGGCCATGGCCTGCTCGCAGGCCGCGAGAATTGCCGGTTGATGCTGACCCAGGACCTCGAGATAACGATCGGCCCGAAACAGAAACAGGCCGCTATTCCAATAATACTTGCTGTCGGCCACATAGCACGTCGCGGTGGCCTGATCGGGCTTCTCGACGAATTCTGCGAGATGAAAAACGCCGTCGGCCAGCGCCTCGCCACAGCGCACGTAGCCATAACCGGTCTCGGGGCGACTGGGGACGACACCAAAGGTCATCAATTTGCCGGCTTGTGCGGGTGCCGCAGCTCGCTCTACGGCTGCCCGAAACGCGGCCGGATCCGTCACGTGATGATCAGCGGGCAATACCAGCAGTAATGCCTCGGGGTGCCGTGATTGCGCCTGCAATGCCGCCAGCGCGATGGCGGGCGCGGTGTTGCGCCCGGCGGGTTCCAGAATAATCGTCGGGCTCTCGGCGGTCTCTCCCCGCAGCTGCTCGGCCACCATAAAGCGATGCGCCGCATTACAGACCACGATCGTGGGCCCGCACTCCAGACCCTCTAGTCGTCGCTGGGTCTCCTGCA
>CAXEVD010000383.1:0-2643 GCA_963999395.1 uncultured Halieaceae bacterium | reverse complement strand
GGGGTAGATACTATAGGCGAGGCCGATTGCCGCCATCATGCAGATGACCATGAGCGCCACAAAAATAAACCAGCCGTAGCCTGCGTGTAGCACCTTGGGGCGGCGTAGCATCCAGTCCATGCCAATAATCGCCAGCGCGCAGCTCATGGGAATCGGCAGGAGCCCGATCGCATCGGGCAGTTTGAACCAGCGATCAGCGATATCCGCACTCACCAGCGGGGTCGCGATAGAGACCAGTAAGAGCGCAAACGACATCGGTGGGAGCGCAAGCCGGCACCAATGAGCGGCTTTATCAAAGAGCTCGTCTTCGGTCTTGATCAGGAGCCAGGCACCGCCGAGCATGATATAGAGCGCGGGCAACGTGAGCGAGATCAAAATAGAGAAAGCCACGCTGATAATATCGCCAGTGAGGCCGGTAATGTAGGCACCCAGCATCCAGCCCTGCGCCATCGAGGCCATTAGGGAACCCAAGGCGAATAACTTATTCCACATGGGTTGGCGGTGATCGGCCGACTTCACGCGGAAGTCAAAAGCCGCGCCCCGCAGAATGAGCCCCACCAGCATAATGGTGACCGGGATGTAGAGTGCGGTGAGGATGATGCCGTGGGCCTTGGGGAAGGCAATCAACAGCACCCCGACTCCCATCACGATCCAGGTCTCGTTGGCATCCCAGAAGGGCCCGATCGAGGCGATCATGGTGTCCTTCTCGGCGTCGGTACCAAAGGGCAGCAACATTCCCACGCCGAGATCAAAGCCGTCCAGAATCACATAAAGCAACAGCGACAAGCCCATTGCCGACACGAAAAACAGCGGCAGCGCTTCGCTCATGCAGTGGTGCCCACCAACGGCGTACCCAGCGGGTTGGAGTCTTCCTCAAGGGACTTGGCCGGCTTCACCGCCATAATTCGTAGCGCCTTCATGTAAGCAATCATCAGTGCCAAATACAAGCCCACGTAACCAAACAGCGTGCCCGCAAGCGTTGCGGACGGATGCTGCGCGACCACTTCGGTCGTAGACACCAAACCCTGCACAATCCACGGCTGGCGACCGATCTCGGTCACGTACCACCCCGCCACGCTGGCCACCCAGCCCGAGAAGGTCATGAGCGATACCGAGCGCAGCGCCAAGCTGCTTAACTTATCTCGGCGGAACAGCTGCCACGCGCCCCACCAGGACACCAACAGCATCAGCGTGCCGACACCGGTCATCACACGGAAGGACCAGAACACCGGCGCCACTGGGGGGTGCTCGGCAAAATCGTTGAGGCCTTTGACCTCGCCATCCAGCTCATGGGTGAGAATCAGGCTCGCGGCATTGGGGATCTTCACCGCAAAGCGTGTCTCACGCGCCTCTTCATCGGGAATGCCGACAATGGTGAACCCGGCACCCGTCTGGGTCTCCCAAATGCCCTCCATCGCCGCCACCTTGGCCGGCTGGTGCTCAAGCGTATTAAGGCCATGCAGGTCGCCCGCCAAAATTTGTAGCGGGATCACCAAAGCGGCGGTGTAGATCCCTGTTTTCAGCACCATCTTCGTCGCGGGGCCATCCACGCCTTTTCGGATTCGGTAGGCACAGACCCCCGCCACCAAGAACGCTGAGGTCAATAGACTCGCCAGCATCATATGGGTAAAGCGGTACGGGAACGAAGGATTAAAAATGATCGCCGACCAACTCTCGGCGAAGAATTGCCCGTCGCGGATCTCGTAGCCCGCGGGCGTATGCATCCAGGAGTTCAGCGCCAAGATCCAGAAGGCCGACAGGGAGGTGCCAAAGGCCACCAGAAAAGTCGAGATCAAATGGGTGCGGTTGGAGACGCGCTGCTTACCAAAAAGCATGATGCCCAGGAACGAGGCCTCGAGGAAAAACGCTGTCAGTACTTCATAACCCAGCAAGGGACCCGCAATGTTACCGGTACGCTCCATAAAGCCCGGCCAGTTGGTGCCGAACTGAAAGCTCATGGTAATGCCCGAGACAACGCCCAAGGCGAAGGTCAGCGCATAGACCTTGACCCAAAAGTTATAGGCGTGCTCCCAGTACATGTTGCCGGTCTGGGTGAAGCGCACGCGAAAGAACAGCAAAAACCACCCCAGCCCGATCGTGATGGTCGGGAACAGGATGTGGAATGTGATGTTCGCCGCAAACTGGATGCGCGAGAGTACAAACGGGTCGAGTTCCATAAAGCACCTATTTCAGAGGCCGGGAAATATACGGAACTTGGGGGCTAAAAGCCGACTATCCAGCATGGTTTTTTGTCATGTGGCCCATTCGCCAGATTTATGGGCTTTTGTTGGGGGATTCACAGTGGTTTTGCTAGGGGCTGTCCATTCGGCACGAGCACTGGCCTCGCTATTTGATGTGCACAAGCTACCGAGGGAGACGTTTTGGGTGTTGGAGCCGGGGGCAAGCTCCTACAAATAAAACGTCGGCGCCTTTTGTTGTGCGTCAAACGGCCTGGCATCGTGCTGTAGCCAGAAGTCGTCGCCTGTCATCGTCACTGATGCCGATACCTCTGCGCCGAGCACTACCTAGGGCGCCTCGGGAGCCGCCGCTGTCGTACGTGGCTCGAGGGACATGCGAATCACAAAAGGCAGATGGTCACTGATATCCCGTTCCTGAAGTACTTCCGCTCCCAGTAGGATCACC
>CAXEVD010000382.1:0-2655 GCA_963999395.1 uncultured Halieaceae bacterium | reverse complement strand
ACAGGCGGATCAGGGTTAAAGGGTGAGCCATACGACCATCACTCGAAAGCGGGCGGTAACAGGCGGCGGTAATGGTAAACCCTCTGACAGGTGTCACGTTTCCGCCGCGACAGGCCCACCGCATTTTCTGGGCCCTGCTGCTGATTAACCGCTACACTGCGCGCCTCAGACACCCTTGGATACCGCACCATGACTGACTCCCAGACCCGTATTGAGCAACTCAATGCGATGGCCCCCGATTTCATCAAATTGCTGGGCGGCAGTATTATCGCGCTGGACATGGATTCACAACGCGCCATCTTTACCTTCACCGTGCCCTTGGATTACTGCCACTCCGGAGATGTCGTGCAGGGCGGGTTTGTGACCGCCATGTTAGATGCCGCCATGTCACATGCCCTGTTTGGCACCGACGACACAATATCCGACATCGCATCCCTCGACATCGCCACGCAATTTATCGGGGCCTGCCGCGGACAACATCCGCTGAAGGTGGCAGGGTGGGTGAAGAAAGCCACATTCAAAACTGCATTTCTTGAGGCCGACATCCAAGACGAGACAGGCACGCTGGTCGCCACCGCTCAGTCTGTGGCCAAACTGAGTCGCCAGCCAACAGACGCCTAACTCACTTAATACGCTCTATCGCAGCCGGGGCAGCACCTTCTCCGCGACATAAGCCATACGCCGATCACCGGACTCCACGCTCTCACCAGGAAACTGTGCCCAGAAGTGGACATCAGAGATCTGGGGGTACTGCTCTATCATGCCGCTCAGCTTTTCAACGGCCGTATCCGCATCCCACAGCTCATACAGCCCATTCTCGATAGCGGCCCGGGCATCGGGGAACAACGGGGTCTGGTCCGGAGGCCCAAAGGCACCCCAACGAATATATTCGTTGGACTGATACAACACGTAATCGCCAACGCGCTCAGCTTCCGCCTCGGGATCCTCCGCGATAATCGCCCAGCAGCCGAGGATGATGTTGCCCTCGTCTGGCGATTTGCCGTTGGCGGCCAACGCTTCGACGTAGGTATCCATACCGATACCGCCGGTGCACAAAAAGCCGTCAGCGATCCGCGCGGCGCGGTCAATCGCAGGGGGCGCCATGCCGCCCAACAGTACCCGGGGTGCGCGGTTCGGTTTGGGGGTGATTTTGAGGTCGCCAACGGCAAAGCGCTTGCCCTCAAAGTTGACAGGCTCGCCCGACCAGGCGCGCCGCAGAATTTCGATCCCCTCTTCTACGAGACTGGGACGATGAGAGATCTTACGACCAAACTGATCAAATTCCAGCTGTCGGTAGCCAATACCAACTCCTAGGTCAAAACGTCCGCCCGAGATCAATGACAGTGTAGCGGCGTCTTCAGCCATCCTCACCGGATCGGCCAGAGGCAGCAACATTAGGTTAGTACCCAGACGCATTCGCTCCGTTCGTGCCGCGATGGCCGCATGGATGACTAGTGGCGACGGCGTATAACCATCATCACAAAAGTGGTGCTCGGTTAACCAGACCGAGTCGAAACCCATCGTCTCAGCCCTCGCGATCTGATCCAGCCGCTCGGAATAAAACTGCTCAAAGTCGATCTGCCAGGGCTCCGGGTTTCGGAAGTCGTACCAAAGACCAAAATCTACGTTAGATGCCATCGCGCTTATCCTCTCAGAGGCCGTTCACAAAATCATTGAGTGCGGCGAGGTATCCCTCCCGCTCTTCCATAAAGGGAGCGTGACCGCTCTCCGGAAACTCTACGCCTGTTGCCTTGGGGTGGTTCTCTGCCACCCAGCGGGAAATATCAGGCGCTACAAAACCATCCTGACCGCAAATGAATGACAGCAGGGGGATATCCAACGCCATCATCATCTCGCGCTGGTCCAGATGCGCGAGCTCTGCAAGCGTCGCTGACGCTCTGGCGCTGGAATTCAGGAATGCCCCAGCCATGGAGGCCAGCACGGCATCCGTCGGCGGTTTGGCACAAATCGCCGTGGCCAACATGGTCAGAAAATTGACGCGGTCATCATTCATTGCCGCGACATTGCCCTCGACATCCTCAGGCATGCCTCCGATTTGCAGATCCGGCTTCTGGGTATAAATTGGGCTCGCCCCGGCGGTCAGCACCAGTCCGGCGCAGCGTTCCCCCAATAAGCTGGCGGCATGGGTTGCGACAGCACCGCCCAAAGACCAACCATTGACCACCACATGAGAGAGTCCAAGGTGTGCGACCAGAGACACCACGTCGGCGGCAATGGCCGCGATACTCAGGTCCGCAAAATCGTGGTCTGATCGCCCACAGCCCCTGTGATCCATGGTGATCACGCGATGACCCGCTGCCTGCAGCGGCAAGATAATGCCATCCCAACAGCGATTGTCCATGCCCCAGCCGTGAATCAGCACTATGGCGCGCCCGTCGCCGCCCAAATCCTCGTAATAAATACTCTTATTACCGTCTATTTCCAGCCGTGCCATGGTTAGTCTCCCCTTTGCTGGGTAATCGCCACTGTTACCGTTGCGGCGAAGTGTTCAAAAAATGCCTCAAGGTCAATTGCATCCGGGGCAACCACCCACTGATAAATTGTGCCGAACATGGTCGAACAATAGCCCGTAGCAAAATGCGCGGGGTCAACGTCCGCCCTGATCTCGCCAGCCGCCTGCCCCTGCTCGATCCA
>CAXEVD010000381.1:0-2656 GCA_963999395.1 uncultured Halieaceae bacterium | reverse complement strand
CAGCGCTGATCAAGCTCACGGGCTCTTTGATTACAAGCCGGGTGGTATCGGCGATGGTGAAATCGTTGGTGGGCAGATATCGCCGCTGGACGACAAACGTGTGCGCGTGTCGCTTGAGCCCGAGTCAGATGTGTTGCTACCCAGCACCCGCCAATTCGATGTGAGTAGTGCGGGGCAGTTGCCGACCGGTTTCAATCCCGGGGATCTCTACCCCTCGCGTAATCATCCCCGCGCTGTGCAGATGACTGTATTTGCCATGTCGGATGCGCTCGCGGACCTCGGTATGGATTGGGCCACACTAGCTGACAAGGTGCCCGCGGATGCCATCAGCGTTTATATTTCCAGTGCCATGGGGCAGCTCGACGACGCAGGATCGGGCGGTATGTTACGAGCGCGTCTGCAGGGTCGCCGGGTGAGCTCCAAACAATGCCCCTTCGGTTTCGCCGAGATGCCGGGGGATTTTGTCAGCGCTTATGTGTTGGGCAGTATGAGCACGACCGGGCCCGCGCTCGGCGCCTGCGCGACCTTCCTCTATAACCTCCGTCTGGGCATCGCCGATATTCGCTCGGGACGTTCGCGCATTGCCGTAGTGGGCGCGGCGGAAGCGCCGGTGAATGTCGAAGTGATGGATGGTTATGTTGCGATGGGTGCGCTGGCCACCGACAAAGGGCTTCGACAACTTGACGGCCTTGCCGACAGTGAGCAGGTGGATAACCGCAGGGCCTGTCGGCCCTTTGGCGAGAACTGCGGCTTTACCATGGCGGAATCAGCACAGGTGGTGATTCTGATGGATGATGCGCTGGCGCTCGAACTGGGTGCCCCCATTCTTGCTGGCGCACCCTTTGTGAGTGTGCGTGCTGATGGCGCCAAGAAATCGATTTCCGGCCCGGGAGCAGGCAACTATCTGACCGTAGCAGAGGCCATGGCCACGCTGCGCAATATCTTGGGTGATGAGCGGCTCAAACACCGTGGTATGGTGCAGGCGCACGGTACGGGCACGCCCCAGAACCGTGTCACGGAATCAACCTTGCTCAACAAGGTTGCCAAGGCGTTTGGTGTCTCGGAGTGGCCGGTGGCGGCGATTAAAAGTTACGTTGGTCACTCATTGGGCGCGGCGGCGGGGGATCAGCTCACCGCGACTCTGGGTATTTGGCAACATGGGAAGATTCCCCGCATCCACACGGTGGATGCGCTGGCTGAAGATGTAGTCACTGACCGACTCAACTTTGCGCTCACCGAGCAAGACAGTGCGGACCGGGATTACGCGCTGATCAACAGCAAGGGGTTCGGCGGCAACAACGCGACGGCTGCGCTGTTAAGCCCCGATACCACCGAACAGATGCTGATGCGCGCACATGGCCGGGACGAGATCGCTGCCTGGCGGGATCGTCGCGACGCGGTGGCGGCAGCGCAGGCCGCGACCGAAGCCGAACGCATCGCCGGAAAATGGGCGCCCAATTATCATTTTGACGAGGGCGTACTCACCGATGCCGATGTCACCGTGACAGCCGAGTCGATCGCCTTCGCCGGTCAGGCCATTGCGCTCAACGGGGAAGTGCCAGCAAGTTGGCAAGTCGACTGAAGCCAGACATTTGCTACGCTAGCCCCGCTGCCATGAAAGCGCCGCTGCTATGAAAGCGCCGCGGCTTTGAAGAAGAAGTACTGATATGTCTACCCTCGACACTCTGCTCAACCGCAACTCCCACCCGCGACTGACCGAGCCGGGTCCAGATGCCGATCAACTGCAGACCATTCTGCAGGCCGCTTTGCGTGCGCCGGATCATGGTCGGTTGCGACCATGGCGTTTTGTAGTGATCAGCGGGGATCGCCGCGCTGCTTTGGGTGAGTGTTTTCACCAGAGCCTCAGACTGAAAGGCGTGACTGATGACGCGCAGTTAACCAAGGCCCTCAACGCGCCGTTGCGCGCGCCATTGGTGCTCGCCGGGTTACTGCACGCCGTGGATCATGAAAAAATTCCCCGCGACGAGCAGGGCCACGCGGTGGCGGCATCGCTCCATGCAGCGCAGTTGGCGGCGGACGCCCTCGGCTTTGGTTGTGTCTGGCGCACGGGTGGCTACGCCACTGACCCACATGTCGTTGAGGCGTTGGGGGGCAACCCCGGTGATCAGGTGATTGGGTTCCTCTACATCGGCACCCGTGATGGCCCGAGTAAGCTGCTCTCTGAGGAGCCGCTTGAATCCCTCGTCAGCTACTTTTAAATTGCGCCCACGTTAAGGGGGCACGTTGGCACCATGTTAAGAAAACCTTGGCTGCACTTTTTGCTGCTGGGACTGATGTTATTCGTCGGTGGTCAGTGGCTTTTCCCCAAGCCCAAGCCGGTGTTGGGTCCCCCCAACCCCGAGCGGCTCAGCGCCATGGTGGAGAACTACACTCGTTTTGCCTCCGATGGCGTGAGTCCAGCGCTGTTTGAACGATTTATCGACACCGAGCTCCGTGACGAACTGCTGTTTCGAGAAGCGCTCAATCGTGACCTCCAGTACCGCGACGCCGCGGTAGAACAGCGCATCATCCGCAACATGCGCTTCCTCGATGCGAATACCACCGCCAGCGACCGCGAGTTGGTAGAGCAGGGGTATGCGCTGCGGCTTCACCTTACCGACGAGGTCATTCGCCGGCGCTTGCTGCAGATCATGGA
>CAXEVD010000380.1:0-2665 GCA_963999395.1 uncultured Halieaceae bacterium | reverse complement strand
CTCTGCCGGACAAAGCGAGGCGCAGGTAGCGTCGGCGGTGCTTAACGCGGTTCCCGTAACAGCGTCGCCCGCTACTGATGTTGCATCAGCCTGGCCCGCGTTCAGCGGCTTGCCCCGTTGGCTCCAACAGGAGCTCCGCTCAGATCATGCCGGAGAGTTCGGCGCGGTCATGATCTATCGCGGTATTTTGGCAATCTCAAGGGATGCGAACGTCAGGGAATTTGCAGCGTTGCATCTGCAGACTGAGCAAAAGCACCTTACGCTGATGGAAGAGATCGTCCCCGTAGCAGGCCGCACGCGGTTACTGCCACTCTGGCGCGTCATGGGCTGGTTGACTGGCGCGTTGCCCGCACTATTTGGCCGGCAGGCGGTGTTTGCCACGATTGAGGCGGTGGAGACATTCGTTGATCACCACTACGAGCAGCAGATTGTGCGACTGATGCCCGAGGGTGAACACGGTCCGCTGCGGCAAGTGCTGCTCGACTGCCAGGCAGATGAGGTGAGCCACCGCGATGAGGCGGCGAGTTTGGCGTTACCCAAGCGCAACGTAATGTTGCGGCTCTGGTGTGCCATTGTGGGTTCGGGTTCCGCTGCGGCGGTGGTGGCAGCAAAGCGGGTTTGATGCGACCTTTATTGCTCAGTCATCTCGTTAACGCGAGGGTCGTTGGGGTGTACCCATTCTTCCCCAATCACCTGTCGAACCGCTAGCTCGGCGGGGATCCTGTCCAAGCCGATCATCTGATCCGCATTCTGGTTCCAGTGGTAAATGCGCGCTTCCTGGTAGCTGAGCGGCACACCCTTGAAACCGGGCGACTCCATCGAGCGCTGTATTTGCGTGCCGAACTCGGTGTCTTCAAGCAGGATGTCGCAGAGTCGCTCGCCGTTATTCACGGTCCAGTAATCCGGACCCTCTCCGTCGCCCCAGTCGGGGGCAATGGTCCAGCATTCCAATCGGCACTTGTCGATACCGTTGGGCCAGAAGAGTAACGGCGCCAGTACAAATTCGGTGAGTTGGGACACCCAGTTGGGGAAGATCCCATAAGACTGAATGCAGGTACGGGCAATTTCCCCCACTGTGGCTATTTCGGCGCGCGCACCCACATCGCGGGTGGATTCGGCATCCTGTTTTTCATCGATGCGCGGTGGCGGTGCCACCATGCGCCCATGGCCATTGGCATAGAGCGTGTTTACATTGCGTCGGTGGTCTAGCAACGGTGCGACAGTTGTGGGGTGAATGTTGGGTACGTGATAGACCTCGGTATTCGCCTCCATCGCGATCTTCCAGTTGCAGTCGAGGTCAAAGCTGTGTCGGGCTGATAGCCGGCACTGATCGAACTGAAACTCCCGCCATTCGTCGGCAATCGGTCCGAGCCAGTCGAGCAGGCTGACCGCATCGGGGTCGAAGTTCACAAAAATAAATTTGCCAAAGGTCTCGCAGCGGATATCTGCAAGGCTACGGCAGCTGAAATCGAGGCCTCTGAAATCTTCAGGGTCCTTGATCGCTTTGAGTTCGCCGTCTAGCGAGTAGCTCCAGCCGTGGTACTTGCAGGTCAGCCTGAGCCGCTTGCCTTTCGGCTCGGTCACAATTGGGGCGCCTCGGTGGGAGCAGACGTTGTAGAACGCCTTGACTTCGCCCTGCTCGGTGTGGACGAGTACCACGGGCTCGCCCGCTTGCTTCCACTTCATATAACAGCCAGGTTCCGGGATCTCGTCCAGATGCGCCGCAAACAACCAAGACTTCTTGAAGATCTCGGCTTGCTCGAGCTCAAAAAATCGCGGGTCGGTATAGCGGCCTGCAGGAATATCCGGGAGGTGGGGAAAGCTCTCTGGCGGCTCGGTACGCGCCGCTTCATACTCCATCAGGGCCCGAAGGGTCTGTATTTCCTGCTGTTCCATCGATTTCTGCTCCCCAGGTGTCCGCGTTACGTCTGCCGGCGCGTGCCGCTCGATATTTTTGGTCTGCTACCGTAACCCGGCTTACACGCTATGACATGTCATATGACATGTAAATGGTCGGGCGTGACTGAACATCCACGTTCGCCCCAGTTATCTTAAGTCACAGAAAGAAGAGGTGATAGCCGCCCCCTCGTTAACTGGCATCAACTGATGCGGAGGCCATCTTGCTACCGCCCTTATGGCTCAGCGGCTATGCTGGCGCTAACGCTCATATATAAAGGTAACAGCATGCCATTTTCAATTGCACGGATTCTGGTGCTAGTAGTACTCATTTGCATGTACTCCACAAGTGGAAATGCCACGGAGCCGCCGCCGGTTCAGGTAGACAACTTACTCCGTGAATCGATCGCCGGGGTGGAGGGTAAAGAAATTATTGTCAGCCGCGTTAGCATCCCGCCCCATACTGAGTTGCCGTGGCATTGGCACCCGGGTGAGGAATTTTTTTATGTCATTGAGGGTTCTGTGACGCTAAAGAGACGAGGGGAGCCTGATTTGCCGGCGGGGGCGGGTGGTGCACAAAACATTGCCGTGAGAGTCATTCACACCGGAAGCACGGGTGAGCAGGGCGCTGAGCTGGTAATTTTCAGGGTGCATGCTGCGGGAGAGCCCGAGCGGTATCTGGTCGATTGAAATGGCGAATGGAGCAACAGAGATGCTGGATGTGACAGACCGCACTGTCGTAATTACTGGGGGCGCCACTGGGATCGGT
>CAXEVD010000379.1:0-2668 GCA_963999395.1 uncultured Halieaceae bacterium | reverse complement strand
TGGTGCCTACTACCCTGCTGGCCAATCAGCACCATGCCAATTTCCGGGACCGATTTGCCGATTGGCCCTACACCGTTGAGGTGGTCTCGCGCTTTCAGTCTGCCAAGGACCTCGAGAGCATAATTACCCGGATACAAAGTGGTGAGGTCGATATTTTGGTCGGCACCCACAAGCTACTGCAAAGCGATTTTGGCTTTCGCGATCTCGGCCTTCTGATCATTGACGAGGAGCATCGCTTTGGCGTGAAGCAGAAAGAGGCGATCAAGGCACTTCGTGCCGAGGTCGATATCCTCACCATGACAGCGACGCCTATCCCCCGCACGCTCAATATGGCGCTCGGTGGTCTGCGCGATCTTTCCATCATTGCGACGCCCCCCGCGCGCAGACTGTCGATCAAGACCTTTATCCGCGAACACAGCATTGCCCTGGTGAAAGAAGCGGTGTTACGCGAGACCCTGCGTGGGGGTCAGGTGTTTTATCTTCACAACGAAGTCAAAACCATCGAGGAAAGCGCGCGCAAACTGGGCGAGCTGCTGCCCGAACTGTCGATCGGTGTCGCGCACGGGCAGTTGCGCGAGCAAGCGCTGGAGAAAGTCATGTCGGACTTCTACCACCAGCATCATCATATTCTGGTCTGCTCCACGATTATCGAGACCGGCATCGATATTCCCAACGCCAACACCATCATCATTGAGCGGGCGGATAAATTTGGTCTGGCGCAATTGCACCAATTGCGCGGTCGCGTCGGCCGCTCGCATCATCAGGCCTATGCCTACCTGCTCAGCCCGCCGCGCTCTGTGATTACCTCGGATGCACAAAAACGCCTGGAGGCCATCGAGGCAGCAGGCGACCTCGGCGCTGGCTATCAATTGGCCTCCCATGACATGGAGATCCGCGGTGCGGGCGAACTGCTGGGCGCGGAACAGTCTGGGCAGATCAATCAAGTGGGCTTCTCGCTGTACCTGAGCATGCTCGAGAGCGCCGTCGCGGCTCTGCGCCGGGGCGACATTCCCGATATCGACCAACCGCTGGATACCGGTACCGAGGTGAAGCTCCATGTGCCGGCGTTGATTCCCGAAGATTATCTGCCGGATATCACTACTCGACTGGTGCTGTACAAGCGTATTGCCCAAGCGAGCAACGCGGAGCAACTCCGCGAGATTCAGGTCGAGATGATCGACCGGTTTGGCTTGCTGCCCGAACCCGTGAAAAACCTCTTCACCTCAGCATTGATCAAGGTGCGCGCCCAGCAGCTGGGCATTAGCGAAATCGATATGACCGATGAGGGTGGTAGTATCGAATTCACCGCCGCGACCGTTGTGGACCCCGCCGCTATCGTGAATCTGATCCAGTCTGATCCGCTGTGCTACAGCCTCTCCGGAAGCGGCAAGCTCCGAGTAAAAAAATCCCTGCCCACCCTCTCCTCAAGGGCCGAGTTCGTCGAGGCCCTGATGACGCCATGGTTGAAAGCGGCATGACGGTGAGTTTTCAACGACTGCGCGGCGGTCTGGCGGCATTCCTGACGCTAGTCAGCCTCGCGCCACTTGCCGCGCCCCTGCCCGGCGGCTTTCAGCACTCGGGGTGGTATCAGTTTGAGGTTGTAGTGATGGTAGATACGCGGACGGAAACGCTGGAGAGCGAGACCTGGCCGCTTCTACCCACGGTCGGCTATCCATCGCGTTGGCGCTGGCTTCAGGACACCGCCACGCAGCGTGCGCTCGAAGCAGAATATCCCGATGCAGCGGTCACCAGCAGTCCCGCGGGGCATCTGACCGTGCGCCTGCCGGCACCGCAGATCCCACGGTGGGAGCCCGATACTGAGATACTCACCGAGGGCGATATGAGCCTCATCGACGACCTAATTGAGATCAGTCAAGGCTCGGACACCTTCGCACTCTTGGCTGAAAAAACCAGTGAGGTAGATGCTGGCCAGATCGAATCAGAGGCGCCCCGCCCGCTATTACCCTTTGAACAAATCGCCCCCGCCGAGGAAGAGAGCTCACCGCTGCTCGCTCTGGAATCTCTGGGTGTGGCCATGCCGAATGAGGTGAGCGCGGACGCCCCGATCAACATTCCATTCGCGCCCGAGGTGGATGCCATCTCGCTGGATCCCATCTCCGTGGCCGTGGAAGCGATACCGACCCCCGCACCCTTTCTGCGGCGCTCCCTTGATCAACTGGCGCCGGGCCTGGCGCGCTACCGACGCAGCAGCGAGGATGACGTGATCGCCGCGGTGTCGTGGCTACAAGGGCCCGACAGTGACACGCTGCCCATTCTGCTCGAAACAGATAGCGACAGCGGCTACCCGGTATTACAGGGCTTTATTCAGCTGGTGCCGCGGGGCGACAGCTGGCGCCTCGGCCTCAACTTCTGGGCCAATACCCACGGGCATTACCTGCCGGAGATTTTTGAAATGCCGGGGCCACCGGCGTCACCGCAACGGATTGCCGTGCTGGCGCCAGCCGTCAGGCCGAATCTGGAGACCAGTCAGGGAACTGACCTCAGCGAGCAGCAGGACACGGCTGGCGGTTTTTTGTGGACGGGCTTCGGCGATGCTGTCTCCGATTCAGAAGCGAACGACACATCAATGGACCCAGAAGTCGAGTTGCCCCTCACCCCGGAGTGGCCGTGGCGACATCTTGTTCATGTTGCTGACACCATCCCGCTG
>CAXEVD010000378.1:0-2680 GCA_963999395.1 uncultured Halieaceae bacterium | reverse complement strand
GGGGCAGACCGTGTTTTCGGTTGATCTGAACAGTCCGCCCATTGGTGACGTCACCGATATTGAGCAGTTGCTGGCGCGACTGAGTGATTTTGCACTGAAGCGAACGGACGGGTGGGTCGTCGGCCATGGCTACGATGACACGCTGTTACGGGAGAAACGCCACCCCACCCGCGATGATTTGGATCGCGTGAGCCAAGACAGGCCCGTTGCGATAGTCCATGTGTCGGGCCACCTCGCGGTGGTCAACACTGCCGCGCTGGAGGTGTTGGGGATCGATGAGTCAACGCCTGATCCTGAGGGGGGCGTCATCGTGCGTGACCCCGCTTCGGCTGACGGACGGCGGCCGAATGGCGTGCTGGAGGAGACTGCCGCTCGCGCCGTTTGGGACCACACACTTGATCTTGGGGTGATGGATGGCCTGAGAATGACGACGCAGGCAGCAAAGGAATATTTGGCGGTAGGCGTGACGACGGCCTCGGCAGGCGGCATGCCCTCAGCAGTGGCCGAGCTGTTGGGGTTTTTGAGCGGCCTGAATCAGTTCTCTCAGCGCGTCGCACTTTTTCCGCTTTTTGAGGAAGTGGGCGAGAGCCTGTTAAGTGGAGAGCGTTCGCTTGCAGATTTCGCTGGAGCAAGGGTTTCCGTGCCACGGGTAAAGATCATCGCCGATGGCAGTATTCAGGGATACACCGGGTATCTTTCGGAGCCTTATTACGTGCCATTCAAGGGTGACGCCAGTTACCGGGGTTACCCGTCGGTGTTGCGTGACGAATTGTTCCGTCAGGTAGAGGCCCTCTACGAGCGGCGGATTCCAGTCGCGATCCATTGTAATGGCGACGCCTCAATAGAAGATGGTCTTGATGCGATCGAGGCGGCAATGGCCGCTCATCCGTGGCCAGAGGCTCGGCCGCTGATTATCCATGCGCAAATGACGCGCAAGGACCAAATCGATCGCATGGCACAGCTCGGGGTGACGCCCAGCTTTTTTTCCGCCCATACCTACTATTGGGGTGACCGGCACGCCGCCATCTTTATGGGCCCGGAGCGGGCCGCCAACATGAGCCCGGCGCGTTGGGCGCTGGACGCTGGTGTTCGCTTCAGCTCCCATCTGGACACCCCGGTGACCCCGATGCTGCCGTTGCAGGCGGTATGGAGCCAGGTGGAAAGAGAGAGTACGGGCGGGGTGGTGATTGGTCCAGCGCAGCGAATCGGCCGCATGCCGGCATTGCGCGCTGTGACCATCGATGCGGCGTGGCAGGTCTTCATGGAAGACAAGATTGGTTCCATTGAGTCCGGTAAGCGTGCTGATCTGGTGGTGCTCTCAGAGAACCCGCTGACGGCCGAGGATATTCGGGGCATCAAAGTCGACCGCACCGTGATTGACGGCGCCACGGTATACGCGCGCCTATAGCGGCTCAGGGGGTCTCGAACCCGAATTTCTCTCTGTCGACGCGAACGAAGATGGCCTCTGCCTTTGCGGTAGTGGTCTCTCCAAAGCGCATCTCGGCCTTCACCTCGGTGCGTTTGTCGTCGAGCTCAGTTGCTTGGGCGCTGACCCCAATCCGCTGATTAAGCGGCGTGGGTTTCAAGTATCTGACAGTGAGTCCTCCCGTCATGCCAGGGTGGCCTTTACGCACGTGGGTCATGCCCATCAGGTGATCAAGAACACCCGCTACCCAGCCGCCGTGCACGTGACCGGGCGGGCCTTCAAAGGCTTGACTGAACTTCACCGTCCCGATTATCCGGTTCGACGCTTCTTGCCAGCGTAATTCCGGCGAGCAGGGGTGGCTTCTGCCGCCGACGCTGACTAGCTCGCCCATCACATCGTCAATGGTGCCGCGCTGACCGCGTTTCGCCATATCGACTAGGCCGGTAACCTGCTGCGCTTGCCTCAGTTCCGCCGCGAGGCCCTCAATTTTTTCTGTCAGTACGGCGGCCAGTTCCGGATCGATATCAGTGCTGACCAGTTTCTCGTTAAGTGCCCGTGTTGCAATGGCGAGTCGTTGTCGGGCCTGCCAGTAGGTTGCTTCTTGAGAACCCGGGTCATAGGGGCTGGTTGCAGCAGCCATGTCAAATCAGCTCCTGCTCCTGCAGGGTGGCCCGCCATGCACGGACGTCACTGATCAGCGCCTGGGGTTGCTCCAAAGATGCGAAGTGGCCACCTGCCTCGTGTTGGTTATTGAACAGCACCAGTTGCTGGTACCGCGTTCGCGCCAGGCGCTCGGTACACACAAAAAGCTCCTTGGGAAATATCGACAGCCCGATGGGCAGCGCGACAGGGCGATAGTCCCCCTCGGTAAAACTCTCCCAGTAGAGCCTCGCGCTGCTGCCACCCGTGTTGGTCATCCAGTAGTGGGTAACAATGTCCAACAGCACATTTCTCTCTATGGCGTTCTCCGGATGGCGTATGCCGTCCCGTACGCAGTCCGTCCAGGTCGCGTACTTTTCGACGATCCAGGCCATTTGTCCTGCGGGTGAGTCAGCCAAGCTATAGGCAAGTGTTTGTGGGCGCGTGCTCTGCTGTTTGGAGTAACCCGACTCATGATCCTGATAGTGCATTGCTGCGGCGAGTGTGGGTTGCTCGGCGGGGTCGCTGCCGCTCATGGTGAGCTCATCCGGCACGACCATTGGTAAATTGACGTGACCGGCGAGGCAGTGCGTATCAGGGTGCAGTAACACGGCA
>CAXEVD010000377.1:0-2688 GCA_963999395.1 uncultured Halieaceae bacterium | reverse complement strand
GGATTTCAGGGTCGATCTCTTCCGGCATCGTCGCAAAAGCACGATAAAAGGGGCTGTCGCTCGCCTGGTCGGTGATGAGATTGGCAATTTGTGATGGCACGCGCGACATCACAATTTGTGCCTGCGTCCGGTCGCGGCTGATGCCCTCTGACAACAGCGCCTGATACTGCGTCAACTGCTCGGGCAAGCCACGCAGCCGGTTCAGCCAATCCTCATGGTCCTGCGCGCTCATCATGGGCAGGGTGTCTATCATGCTGTGTCGATGCTGCGGCCCGGACCGCATATCGAGGGCGATCAGGTGCAGGCCGTCTTCATATTCTGTCCGGCTGTCCCGCAACTGCCGGAGCAGCATGGCGCGGTTGACCTGCGCGTCTGCAGAGAGGATGGCGGGTTCGATTTGCTCGAGGCGCTGAACGAACCGCCCCTCATCCTCGAAGCGTCTCTGGAACGCCTCAAGGCTCATGTCTGTCCACTGGTCATTTCCCGAGCGATCGCCGTACTCAAGCCGCCGCTCCGGGTATTGGGTCAGCGTCCACTGCCAGTGGTCATTAATAACGGCGGTCAGCTCAGCCTCAGTCGCCGTGACGGGACCGGCCTGACCAAGAAGGTTGGCAGCGACCACAGCACAAGCCGAGATGAATAGAGAGGGTTGTCGACAGGAAGGATGGCTCATAGCAGTCCCCGAAAGGGCGGGTTGTGAGGTGGGTAAACGTCCTTCCCTAAGGGAGACAAATCTGCGTTTCGGGGGTGATGAAACGAGAGGTTACAGCGCCTCTCGCCCAGGTGGTTACCGACCGAGAATCGATCTCGCGACCAGCTCTCGCATGATCTCCGACGAGCCGCCGTAAATGGTCTGGATGCGTGCATCCACATAAAACCGAGAGATCGGATACTCCGAGGTATAGCCGTAGCCACCGAACAGTTGCAGGCATTGATCCGCTACCCGGCACTGCATCTCGCAGCTGGCCAGCTTGAGCATGGCGGCCGTGTCCGGCGTCAGCGTGCCCTCAGCGTATTCACGCGCACATTGCTCATAGAATGCTCGGTTAATCGCGATATCGGTTTTCGCGTCGGCGAGTTTGAAGCGCGTATTCTGGAACTGACCAATCTTTTGGCCAAAGGCCTCCCGCTCCTGCACATACTGCGCGGTGATTTTGAGCGCGCCCTCCGAGGCGGCCACGGCTTGCGCGGCGATACCGAGTCGCTCTCTCGGCAGCTCTTCCATCATGATCACGAAACCCCGGTTTTCCTCGCCGAGCAGTGCGTCGGCCGGGAGCCGCACGTCATTAAAGAACAACAGCGCCGTATCAGAGGTGTGCTGGCCGATCTTGTCGATCTTCTTGGATTTCTCAAACCCCGGACTATGTGCGTCGACCAGAAACAGGGACGTGCCTTTGGCGCCTTTACCCGGGTCCGTGATGGCCGCCACGACGACGAGATCAGCGTGGATCCCATTGGTAATGAAGATCTTTGATCCGTTGAGGATCCAATCGTCGCCGTCGCGTACCGCATTGGTGCGAATGCCCTGCACATCAGAGCCCGCCCCTGGCTCGGTCATTGCGAGTGCGCCAACGACTTCACCCTTGGCCATGCGCGGCAGCCAGTGCATCTTTTGCTCCTCAGTGCCATGACGGCTGAGGTAGGGGGCAATGATGTTGTTGTGGATGCCATAGCCCGAGGCGAAACCGCCGAAGCCCATCTCTGAGAGCTCTTCGATCATCGCCAGCGTGACGTGGGGAGAGGTGCCGGCGCCGCCGTATTGCTCTTCCATATCCGGACAGAGCAAGCCCGCCTCACCGAGGCGATTCCAGAGCGTACGCGGTACCATCCGCTCCTCTTCCCACGCCTCATAGTGGGGTGTAATCTCCTGCTCGAACGCGCGACGCGCCATATCTCGAAACAGCGTGAGTTCATCCAAATCAACGGCTTGATTCATGTTCCTGCCCTGAACGTTTTTTTTAAAGGCAGAAGTATGAAGAAGATCTCGCCACAGCACAAAGCAGTCAGGGAGACGCCGCTTTGCAGGCATCCAAAATTCAATCCAGCAGCGACGTAGCTGCGACGCAAGAGAGTCTGGTTCAGCGACTGACGCCGCTGCTGCCAGATCAAGATGTGACGGGATTGTTAGAACTGTTTGATACCCAGGGTTTCTGCGTCATTCCCGAACTGCTTGACGCGTCTCAGCTTGAGCGACAGCGTGAGGCGTTGGCCCCCTGGATCGATCAAGGCCCCATGGGTCGAAATGTGTTTGAGGGGACGCGTACCTACCGCATTTACGCGATGCTGGCCAAGGACCCAGTGTTTGCTGAGTTGGTTGCCCACCCTGTCTCGCTGGCCTGGGCGGAACACTATTTGGGGCAGAGTTGCCTGTTATCCGCCTGCCTCGCTATTCATTTGCAGCCGGGTGAGTCTGCCCAACCCTGGCACACGGATGACGGTCATACATCACTGACCCCGCCGCATGACTTGCTCGGCGTATCGACCTTTTGGGCGCTGGATGATACGACGTTGGAGAACGGGGCTACCGAGGTGCTGCCGGGTAGCCACCGCTGGTCGGAGACCGAGTTCCCGGGGGTACTAAGGGAGCAGGATTTTGCGACGGCCGAAGACGCCGCGGGTGATCCTGGGGCGCACCCGGACGCCGTGAAAGTGACCATGCCGGCGGGATCTTTGATGATTGCCCGTAGC
>CAXEVD010000376.1:0-2697 GCA_963999395.1 uncultured Halieaceae bacterium | reverse complement strand
TACTGCATTCCCGCGCACACCGCGTTTGCGCGCGCAGCGGGCGCCACGGAGGAGGAGATCAAAACCGCCGTGGCAATTGCGGCAGACGTGGCGCTGAACAGTTCCATGCTCTACGGCAATCAATTCGATATGGAAACCTTTATGAAAATGTTTGAGTGACGGCTATTCCGGGGCTGCCTGCAAGGTGGCTCCACACGCCTTAAGCTCGACTGACACAAGGAGAATAGGATGAATAACGTAAAAACCTTTTTGGGGATCAGCACCGCGGTGGGTTTGCTGCTGACACTGATGGCCGGTCAGGCCTGGTCGCGTCCAGCGATGTCCGTGCTGACGGTTAACACCAAGGACCCGGCGGCGTACCTGCAGTGGGTGCAGGGTAGCGGAGAGGCCATCGCAGAATCGATTGATGCGGCTGTCGGTGGTATCTGCGTGCCGTCGGCGGGTTTCTACGGCCCCGGCGAGCTGTACTACTGGCACCTCTTTGGTGACCATGCGACCGCGTTGGGTTCAGAGCAGTACAACCCGACGGTGATGAAGGAGCTGAACAAACTCAAGGCGGATCGCGTCGTTTCCCGCGGCGATGCATACAGCGTGGTCTATGCGGAACCCGGTGACTATGCAGTCGGCGACACCTTCTCCAACTGGAACATTGTGATATCGAGCGATGATCAGGCCCAGTATCTGAAAGAGGTAGCGCGCATGTCTGCGGCGGCGGACGAAAACGGCTTTTCAGATATCCGCTTCACGGTATATAGCTATCTGAGCGGCGAGAATGCGGGCAAGTTGATGGCAGTGGTGGAGGCGCCAAACGGCAACCGCCTTGGCGCCATGCTTGATGCGCTGGAGAGTGACTGGGCATCGGCTATTCTCGGTGATATGGCCAAAGTCAGGCAGTACGAGCATGGCTTCACCATGAACTGCAGCGTGGTCTACGTTGCAGAAAGCTAAGCGGTTGATCCGCTCTCAGTGTCGGGCGCTGGCTCAGCGTTGAGCGCCCGCACTGTTTGCTCCAACAAGTGCTCAAAGACGCTGAAGTCCCCCTCGCATCCTCGCAGCGCTTCGAGGCCAATCACGATCTCTATCTCGCCGTCGCGGTCCACCGCGACACAGGGCAGCTGGCCCGCGACCTGAGCGGCAACGTGCCCGGGCAGCTCATTGCGATGTAACCAGTTGAGCGAGGCCGCGACGCCTTTGCGCCGACGCCAGTCTGATCGACCCAGTGGGCTCCAGCCGTGGGACAGGTCACACAGCGCGCACTCCGCTTTACCCAGGCACTTGTCGCGAAGGTAGCGGACCTCACCCATGAATGAGCCGTCCGCGTCATAAATTGCATAGAAAGTCGGATCTGGTGCCACGGTGATTCCCTTCAATCCGGACTGCGGAGATGTTATACCGTTTTCAGTCGAATCAGATCAGAGGCTGTAAAAATGGACTTTTCCCTTTGTGATCGCAGTGCCTTACGTAGGTGCAGTCTCAGTCTTTTTTTGTCGTTATGTCTTGCATTTCCCTCCGTAGCCATGGCTGCAGGGGAGGCGTTGACTTTAACGCTCACGCATAGAGATGAACTCCCGCAAGCGTTGAAGTCGCTTAAACAACTCGATACTCGGGCGGGCGACATTCTCTCGCTGAGCTCTGAGGTTGGTGAGGACTTCGCGTTCCGCGTGGAAACGTCCCGGCGGACCAATACCGGTAACAAGGTGATTCGGGGTGTAAACGAGGCTGGTGGCCGACTGACAATGGTCGTGACATCAGACGGCCAGCTTCAGGGGTATCTTCGCGAGGACGGCAGAACTTATCGGCTGGTGCGGGAAGGCGGAGACATCGTCTGGTACTTCGCCGATCCGTATCTGGCCCGCCCCGCTGACCGGGGCGGTGTGAGGTTAGAGCGATTCGATAAAACCGGACCCGTCAGTGAATTGAATCGAGATCTCAAGCGAATGGAACGCACAGCGTTAAAGGATCTCTCTGAGCAGACGATCCACTACCCAGTATTTGGTTCAGGCACGGCGACACTGGACCTGCTCTTCTACCATGAGGCCGGCATGGAAACTCCGGAAGCGATCGTGGACCTTGTTACAGAAGTTACCAATCAGGCGATGGTCGACAGCCAGATCGCTCTGCGCGCGAATGTCGTTGCTGTGAAAGCTCTTGAGATTGATCCCGCAACACTGCAGGAGGATGTCCTCTCTCAGATGTATTATCAGGAGGCACCGTTCACCGATATCGAGAGTGACCGGTCTTTTTATGGCGCGGATCTGGTGGTGGCGCTTCGTGAGAACATTCCCGACGATGACGATGCTTGCGGGATCGCCCCCGTTGGCGTTGTCGATGGTTTGCCATACCGATATGACTACATTACTGCTGTGCAGTGGTTACCAGTTGAAGCGGCATCTGAATTTTACTGCCCGGATACCACTACCGCTCACGAGATTGGCCATTTATTGGGTTCTTCCCATGAGCGCCGCATCGCAGAGGAAGGCGATTCCCAGGCCTACCCCTTTAGTTTCGGTCATTATCGCGAAGGGATTTTCCACACGATCATGAGCTATGGCTTCGAGCCCGAGATTGCAGTGTTTTCCAACCCAAACCTCGACAGCTGCAGTGGGCAGGCCTGCGGGGTGGCAGCAGGTGACCCCGATTCCGCGGACAATGCGCGCGGGTTTACGCAAGTCCGATTCATGGTGGCGGGATACGAAA
>CAXEVD010000375.1:0-2699 GCA_963999395.1 uncultured Halieaceae bacterium | reverse complement strand
CCAGTCATCCTGGAGAAGCGCAACGGCCTGTGTCAGCAGGTTATCCATCCATTACCTCCCGCCCAGCGCAGCGGTCTGAGCACTTTGCACAAGCACATTTGACTCGCGACGAAGTTGTGTGAGTTGCGCCATGATCGAGACCGCAATCTCCATGGTTGTTTTGGACCTGATCGAGAGCCCCACCGGTGCATGCAATTTAGCCAGCGCATCGTCACTCAGCCCAAGCTGAGACAGTCGTTGTAGTCGCTTTTCGGTGGTGCGCATTGAGCCCAGCGCGCCAACATACCAGCAGGCGGAATCCAGCGCTTCCATAAGCGCCATGTCGTCCACCCGGGGGTCGTGGCTTAAAGTGATCACTGCGCAGTGTTCGTCTGCCGCATGTTCCCGCACTACATCGTCGGGTAACCCCAATATTTTTTCCACTTCGGGTCCCTGCCATTGATCCAATGCCCATTCTCGGGAGTCGGCCAGCATCACCTCGTAGTCCATGGCCAGAGCCAGCGTGCTGACGTTGGCGGCCAGTTGTCCAGCGCCCACCAGCAGCAGTCGATGTCGCGGCCCGAAGCAATGAGTCAGTGTATCGTTGCTTTTTTCAAGCGGCGCGAACTGCTCGGCTGGGCTGATCTGGGTCTCGCCACTTGCCAGAGAAACGCGGCGACTCAACGTCTGCCGTGCCGTCATGGCGTGGTGGGCATCTTTCACCCAACCAAGGTCCTTTGCATCGAGCTGCTGAATCGCCAGTTCCAGCCGGCCACCACAAGGCAGCCCCCATTTTTCGTTATCCTCGGCGCTGACGCCGTAGTCGGTCAGATAAACCTGTGGGCCGTTGAATTCCCCGCCGAGCAGGCGCGCGATCAGGTCTTCTTCCACGCAACCGCCAGATACGCTGCCCACCTGAGAGCCGTCCGCGCGGAAGGCTACCAGCGAGCCCACGGGTCGGGGAGACGAGCCAATGGTGGCGACCACGGTCACCAGCCAAGGTTTTTCGCCTTGGGTCAACGATGCCGACAGGCAGCTGAGAATCGTCTGGTCAGTGGAATTCATGGGTCATCGTATAGTGGTCACGGCGTCGGTGAGTCAGCATTTTATCTTGTCGGCGCCAGTCGTTCCGGCATGGGCGCCAATCGTTCCGGCATGTGTGTAGAGCGGACGAGCGCCAGCAGACGTTAAAGGATTGCCCAGCGTGTTCAAGGACTCTTCCTATGCATAAGTTAGGCCAAGTGTAGGCGACTAGACAGCGGGCTGGGAGTGGCTACGGTGTTGGGAAAGTTATGGCATAAACATTGCCGATACCGCATCATATGCGCCCTCAATTACCAACCACATAAGACAGGTAGAGAACCATGCCCAACCCCGTCTACATCTACGATGCGGTGCGAACGCCGCGCAGCAAAGGTAAGTCCACCGGCACTCTGCACGAGGTGAAACCCATCGATCTGGCCGCAGGACTGCTGGTCGAATTACAGAAGCGTCATGATCTCGACACCAGCTATGTCGACGACGTGGTCATGGGCTGCGTGTCGCCGGTGGGTGAGCAAGGTTCTGATGTCGCCAAAATGGTGGTGCAGAACGCCGATTGGGACGAATCGGTACCCGGTGTGCAGCTGGACCGCTTCTGCGCCTCTGGTCTCGAGGCCGTCAATATTGCCGCTCAGAAGGTGGCTTCTGGCTGGGAAGATCTTGTGGTCGCGGGTGGCGTGGAGTCGATGTCACGGGTACCCATGGGCTCGAATGGCGGCGCCATGGCCGGCGATCCCGAATTCGCCGTCAAGACCAGTTTCGTGCCCCAGGGTATCGGTGCTGACACTATTGCCACCCTGGCGGGTTGGACCCGGGAAGATGTCGATCAGTATGCGGTGACTTCACAGCAGCGCGCGGCCAACGCCAGAGATAACGGCTGGTTTGACCGCTCTGTGGTGCCGGTCAAAGACAGCAGTGGCGTGACCATTCAGGAGCGCGACGATTTCATTAAACCTGACACCACCGTCGAGGGCCTTGCTGGCCTGAAGCCTTCCTTTGAGGTGCCGGGCGGTATGGGTTTTGACGACGTGATTCTCGCCAAGTACAACACCCTCGATCGCATCGACCACGTTCACACCCCCGGTAACTCATCCGGGATCGTCGATGGCGCCAGCGCGGTCATGATTGGCAGCGAAAAGGCGGGCACCGACCTCAATCTGAAACCTCGTGGTCGCATCATGGCCACCGCGGTGCTGGCTACCGACCCGATCATCATGCTGACAGGCCCGGGACCCGCGGCGAAAAAATGCCTCGCCAAGGCCGGTATGACACCGGCCGATATCGATCTGTGGGAGATCAATGAGGCGTTTGCTTCGGTGGTGCTCCGCTATATGCGGGATCTGGACCTTGACCCCGAAGTGACCAATGTGAATGGCGGTGCCATCGCCATGGGCCACCCGCTGGGTGCCACCGGAGGCTGCCTGGTCAGCACCGTGCTCGATGAACTCGAGCGCCGTGATGCCAAGCGCGCCATGCTGTCGCTCTGCGTCGGCGGTGGCATGGGTATCTCAACGATCATTGAGCGCGTGTGAGTCGCGCTGACAGAGGATAGTGAAGCAGTATGAGCGGATTTAACTACGAGAAAGATGCCAACGGCGTCGTCACCGTCACAATGGACATGGCTGGCCCGGTCAACTCAATGTCAGAGGCTTTCCTGCCTGCACTGAAAGATACCGTCG
>CAXEVD010000374.1:0-2700 GCA_963999395.1 uncultured Halieaceae bacterium | reverse complement strand
AGCCGAGCGACAACCACAACAAGGGCAGCCCCAACAAAGACAAGGCGAGCGCTCTTGGGGTGAGCCTCAGCCAGCTCAAACTAATAACAACCGTGGATGGTCGGGCAATGGATCGGACCCGATACCGTTTTAAAATGCTGACGGATGCTGAGCTATGCGATGCCCTAAAATTCGGGCCTCGTACACTACGCCGACTCGTTAACGAATCCGAGGCGCTGGGCATAAAGCTGCCTAGTTTAGGCCGTGGAAAGTTGCGAAGATGGCCAAGAGATACGATGATCGTAATGAGTTGGATTGAGGGGGTCTCAAGTTGTCGGCGTGGCTCACAGAACAAAACGGGAAGATCATCGTACGATGGAAGTTCAACGGCAAATATGGGCAGCGAAAGGCGCCGGACAAACGCACCGCGAAGCGACTCATTCAAGAAATCGAAACGTGTCACGCACTCGGCTACCATTGGAGACCCGACGCTTCACATAGTGAAAAATTGCCGACCCTGGGAGAAGTAATTGAAGCATTTCTCACCAGCCTAGCCCGCACAAAAGCCGAGAAAACCGTCCGAAACCGTAAGACTGCCCTCATCTCTTTCATTCAGTTTCTTAGGGCGTCCAAGAGTCGAGGCAAGCTCACCCCTGATATGGTAGATGAAATCGCCATAGAGCGCTTTCACGACGTGCTCATTGATGAAAACCTATCAGCTACTACTGCCCGCCAATACGCAACGTCTGTGAGCCTGTTTTGGGAATGGGCAGAGCGTAGCCGTGAGTACGGCGACCTATTCGAACGCTACAGAAAACCAGAGCTTCCACACTCCCCGCCTCCCCGCTTGGCTAGAGCACCAACATGGGCAGAGATTGACGACGTGATAACCACTCAACGCGACAGCGAGCCCCGGCGCCTAATGGTCGTACTGCGCTACACCGGATTGAGAGTAACGCAGGCCGGGCGCCTAACTTGGGATGATTTCGATCTTGATGGTGCCCGTATGCGGATACGTCCAAAGCTCGGCAAGTCAGCTCTTGAAAAACGAGGCCGTATTATTCCTATCACGCCTCACCTGGTAGCTGAGCTTGCTGGCTGGGGTAGACGTGCGGGTGATTTGTTCCCCCGAGGTCATCGCGAAGAATCGCTACATCTCGAAAGCTTGAGACGTAAGGCCGCAAGAGCCTGGAAGCGTAGCGAGGCAGACCCAGCACTCTATGAGGGGCAGACTAGCCACTTGTATAGAAAGGCCTTTACGTCTGAGCTTATACGTCGAGGAGCTGATAGATGGGCGGTAGAGCTTTTGCTGGGTCGCACGACTGGCTTAGGTGGCGACATCTACACTGATCCTGCTTTTGTGTTCGATCGAATGGTGCAAGCTTGTGCACTCATCTCAAAGGTGGGCGACGACGTAAGCACCCACATACATCAGGCTCTTAGGTGGTAAGGTTTTAAAATGCAGACTGGGGCAAAAGTTTGGAGACCGCACCCCAATCTGCACGATCCCGGGACCAAATAGGGCCCAGACTAATGAAAGGAGCACGCGCTGTGTCTTTTGAAGCGCTAGCCTAACAAAAAACTACTAAACGCATGTCACTTAGTCAAGCTCACTTTTTCATCCCAACACCTCGCATTGGTCACCTTTAGCTACTGTTGGCTACCGTTGGCTACCTGTGGCTACCTGTGGAGGCATCTAGTGGGAGTTTTTACGGAAATAAAACTGAATAAGGAACCCTTATTCAGTTAGACCGTCACTGCTCACCCCGACACACTCCCTACAAGATAAACTTTTAAATGTACTGCAGACGCTAGCCAATATGCGACCGCAAACATAAAAAACCTTTGCGGTCGCATGCAAGCTTGTGCCCTGCGATTCTCGACGCATGAACAAAGCAAAAAACAAGTTACTTAAAAATCTAACCTTATCTGGTGACTGTGTACTATACTCTGGTAGTGGCACTGGGAAAGGTGGTTACGGTCGAATAACATGGTCTGACAATGGGCAACGGTTCACCGTATCGGCACACCGGCTAGCCTACACCCTACACCATGGCCCCATTGCGCCTGGTATGGTCATCCGTCACACGTGCCACAACCCGAGATGCGTCAACCCCGACCATCTGATACAAGGCACCCACGCACAAAACAGTCGCGATATGGTCAATGCTGGCCGGTCTCTTAAACGGTACGGCTCAAAGAATCCTAACGCCCGATTGACAGACCAGCAACGCGACGACATCAAAACCCAACGACAAGAGGGCGCAACGCTTAAATTCTTGGCTGGGAAGTATGGCGTACACCTCTCTACAATCTGGCACGTATGCAGACCGCCAAAAAAGGACAAACCATAACACCCATACAACACCCCAAAAAACACCTCTACAACACCAACCACGGTCCGCGACAGTCCGCGACAGTCCGCGATATTCCGCAAAAGTCCAATAGATTAAGGGAGATACGGTGGTGGGCGATACTGGATTTGAACCAGTGACTTCTACCGTGTGAAGGTGGCACTATCGACACAAGTATATGTAATTAATAGGTATTATCAAACACAAGAAACATGGAAACACCTATACAACACCTTTCAGTGCTGAATCATTGGATTCGGTGCAACACGATCGGACCCGCATCGCTTCAGTGTAACCTAGTCACAACGGACGCTAAACATCTCATCAAATTGGCCAGGTTTTGATCGCGCTTCTTCTCTTTCTTGAA
>CAXEVD010000373.1:0-2704 GCA_963999395.1 uncultured Halieaceae bacterium | reverse complement strand
CACTTGATGGGCTTGCTGGTGGTGCACGACGGCAAAGTGTTGATGGAGCACTACGCGCCTGATCACGGCGCTGATGTCCGGTGGGTGACCTTTTCGGTGACCAAGTCGGTGACTTCGCTGCTAATCGGAGCGGCGATTCACGACGGCTATATCGATAGCGTTACGGACTCCATTGTGAAGTACCTGCCGCGTCTTGCGGGCTCGGAGTATAGTGAGTCGAGGGTGCAGGACATCTTGCAGATGGCTTCAGGTATTGCGTGGAACGAAGACTATGAGGATCCCGAATCCGACGTGGCCCGCGCGGCGGCATTGAACGGTGTGGCGCTCACGGATTATCTCGCGCAGCTACCGCGGGTGGCGCCTCCTGGGACCCGCTTTAACTACAACACGGCCGAGAGCAACTTGTTGGGAGAGGTGCTGCGGTCGGCGATTGGCATGAATGCGGCGCCGTACTTGAGTCAGAAGATCTGGCAGCCCATGGGGATGGAGTCTGATGCCAATTGGTTGTTGTCACTGCCCGAGGATCGGGAAACCGGGGGTTGCTGCATCAGCGCGACGCTGCGCGATTATGCGCGGCTCGGCTTGTTTGCCATGGCGGACGGTGTGCTTCCCGATGGTACGCGTGTCTTACCGGAGGGGTGGATGGCTGCCAGTACCTCGCCTTCTCAAGGCTACGAGGGGTATGGGTATAAGTGGTGGCTCGATGCAGATGCGCGCTACGGGGCTTACGGTATCTTTGGGCAGACAATCGCCGTTGATCCCAAAGCGAGGCTGGTGATTGCCGTACACAGTAACGGTCAGGCGGCCTCCGGCAGTACCTATGGTCAAGAATTGGAGGCGGCGTTGGCCGCCATCAGCGAGTACTTGCGGGGCCGTTAATCGGTCTGATGTAGGAGCTCTTTAGGCTGGGTTATCCGCCCGCTGTATCCGTCTCTTCGACCGTTACCGCTTCAGTCTGGTCTTCAATCACTTTGATGCGACCAATCCGGTTGCTGCTGCTCTGGTGAATCAGCAGGTCTTTATTCTGTGTCACCCACACGTGACGGATGATGCCGATGCCCGAGGGAATCGCCCAACTTTGAAAGGTTTCTGCGGCTGGGTCGAATCGGACCAATGCATCTGGCCGTTGCCCCGATTCGTTGTACCAAACCACGTCGTCGATCACCGCGATCGCGTAGGGGTGCGATTTGGGGCCACTGGGTGAATCCCATTCGCGCACCTCACCGGTCCTGGGGTCGAGGTGCCCGATCTTGCCGCGACTGGAGTTGACGTACCAAATGGTGCCGTCACTGGCGATGTCCAGCCGTCGGATGCGGGTGTCCTCATGGGGGATGGGGAGGTAATTGATCTCGAGCGTCGTGGGATGCACCTGCCCAATCGCGTTTTCACCGTTGAATGCCACATAAAGGTAACCATCGGCCCCCACTTTGATGCCATAGGGCCGGGGGCTCGTGTTTATCGAGAGGACGTCTCCCGTCGCGGGGTCGAGTCTGGCCACGGCTCCCGTGTGCTGGGCTGTGAAATAGAAGTAGCCATTGGGGTGGAACACACCGGTGTGAGGATCGGCAAGACCGGTCTGGTATTCCTTGATCTCGCCGGTCAGCGGGTTGAGCTTGCCCACAGTGCCGTTTGAGTTACCCAGATACCAAATAGCGCCCTCGTCATCGGGAACAATAGAGTGGGGCCGCGCCGACGCAGGTAGAGGGTACTCGCGGAACGCACCGGTGAGAGGGTCCAGGCGACCCACGAGCGACGCCCACATCCCGGTCCACCAGATCGCACCATCAGGCGTCTCCACCGGATCTCGGGAGCGCTGACCCAACGTAGGGACCATCCATTCCTCAATCTCGATCTCGACAGGTCCGGCAATCAGCGTCGGGTAGAGCTCCGGCTTGGACTGAAAGTGCTTTGCCAGATAACGCGCGATGATATCGGCTCGGGGCTCATCCAATGCGACCATCGTCGCCATCAGCTGGCGCCATTCGCTCGACGTGTTATAGCCTTGGGCTCTGTCCAGGATTTCGGGGCGGTGGCAGCTCGAGCAGTGCTCTCGCACCAGACTTTCACCTTCACCGGCAGGCAGAGCAAACGCCAAGGGTGATAGCCAGACGGATACCGCTATTACCGCAAGTCCTTTACTAAACGCACTCTCCACACACATTCCTCCCGCATCCCTCTCACATCATCAGGGGAAGCATACCGGCAGGTTGCTGATTTGCAGAAGGGAAAAAGAGACCAGCGGCCGGGGGGATGAGTCCGGCCGCTGGCGAATGGCGGGGAAGACCCCGCCTAGGAGTGATACAAGGTCAGACCGTGACCGCGTTGCCGCGGAAGATCTTGGACAGGTATCGGCTCTCACTGGGAGAGGGTGCGGGTACAGCACACTGCATGACCGCGTGCACCAGGCGCGTCATTTCTTCAGCCAGTTCCTGATCGTTTGAGGGTTCTTCCGTATGCGCTCGACGTGTCAGCTGTACCTGATTCACTGCAGGTACCGTTGGCAGTCGCTCACCTTCAACGCCCAAAGTCACCGTAAAGGCATGGAGAGAGTTCTTCACAAACAGCGCCAATGCGAATTCTTCCCGCGTTGATGCCAGTGAAGTATCAGGGGTCAGCAAGACAATCTGGCAATTGGGTACCAGTGCCGAGATTCTTGCGACCCGGAAATGATGAGTGAGTTGGTCATTGACCAGGTCACGGAATT
>CAXEVD010000372.1:0-2709 GCA_963999395.1 uncultured Halieaceae bacterium | reverse complement strand
AACTCTACGTCCGGCTGGGTAATGTTTATCTGGACGGCGATCAATTTGCCAAGGCCGCCGACTCAGTCCGAAAGGGCTTGAAAAAGGGTGGCGTGAAACGCCCTGACCAAGCCAGGCTGGTGCTGGGCATGGCGTACTTCAACCTCGGTGAATACGATAAGGCGCGGCGTGCGTTTCGCGATGCTGGCAAAGACGACCGCTCTGCCAAGTATTCTAAGCAGTGGATCGCCTACGTCACCAGTGAAGAAGACCGCCAGCGGGAGCTGGAAAAAGATCTCTTCTAGGGGACGTTAGGAGAGAAATAAAAAGGGCCCTCGCGGGCCTTTTTTGTTTCTGCTGTTACTGCGGAACGACGTTCTCGGCCTGAGGGCCTTTTTGTCCGTCTGTGACTGTGAACTCGACCTTCTGCCCATCTGTCAGGGTTTTGAAGCCATCACCCTGAATAGCGCTGAAGTGAACGAATACATCAGGACCATCTTCTTGTGCGATAAAACCGTAGCCCTTGGTCTCGTTAAACCACTTCACGGTGCCCGTTACTGTTGACATGTTTTTTACTACCTGTGTTGACGATTGCTCATGTGCCCTTGCGGGCTGTTGCGCTTGATGGGAACAAAACCGAAGACCGAAGACTGCAGTGGCTCAGCAAAAAGCGTGCTGGATATCCAGCGTCTGCAGTGTAGCACTCTCGCAAGCTAGCGCAGATGAATTTTTTTGGCAGGTCAGAGCCCAAATTTAGCCTGGCGCAAGCCTATTCGACGGGCAAAATCTTCATTAAATCGGTTTTGCCGGATTCACCATGTGCGCTGCTCATGGTGAGCAGGATGTAATCTCCGCGGGCTAGGTAGCCGCCGTCCACCAGAAATTCAATGGTGCGCGCCTCGAGGTCCTGCGGGGCAAAGGCGGTGAAGTCAAAGAACAACGGAATGACCCCGCGGCACAGCGCCAGGCGCTGCAGCGTATCGGCGTTGCGGCTCAGGGCAAAGATCGGAAGCCCGGAACTCAGTCGGGACATCATGGTGGGTGTCGTGCCTCGCTCTGTCAGACACGCGATGCCCCGCATGCGCGGGAAATGATTGGCGCCGTACATCGCTGACAGCGCAATGGTTTCCTGTGCACTCGAGAATTCGCGGTCGAGGCGATACTTGGAGGTACGAGCGACCGGATGCTGCTCCGCACCCAGAGCCGCGGCCGCCATGGCGGTCACCACCTCGACAGGAAAGTCTCCAACTGCGGTTTCCGCGGAGAGCATGACAGCATCTGTGCCATCCAGCACGGCATTGGCGACATCAAATACTTCTGCGCGGGTGGGCATGGAGTTACTGATCATGGATTCCATCATCTGCGTGGCCGTAATCACCATGCGGTCACGCTTTCGCGTGGTGGAAATCAAATTTTTTTGAATACCAATGAGCTGGGCGTCACCCACCTCAACGCCCAAATCACCGCGCGCCACCATCACGCCGTCAGCCGCGTCAATGATGCTGTTCAGCAGCTCCGTATCGGCGACCACTTCGGCACGCTCGATTTTCGCAATGATGGCAGGGCGCAGGCCCTGATCTGACAGCAGTGCGCGCGCATAGGCGATGTCTTCGGCACTGGAGACGAATGAGACCGCGACAAAATCGGGCGCGATAGATGGCATGGCGCCGATGTCGTCGAGGTCTTTCTCGGTTAAGGCGGGCGCCGCCAAACCACCACCCAGTTTGTTAACGCCTTTACGCGAGCTGAGCTTGCCGCCAATCAAGACGGTGCAGTCGACCGTTGTCTCGTTGACGTCATCAACCCGCAGCCGCAGCTTGCCGTCATCCAGAAGCAGAATATCGTCTTGTTCGACACTGGCTGGCAGCGCCTGGTACTCCACCGAAACGCCTCTTTGATCACCCGCATCCGGCGCGATCGAAAGGCTGAGCTGAAAGGGGTCACCTGCCTGAAGCATGACAGACCCTTCAGTGAACCCGCCAATGCGTATTTTCGGTCCCTGCAGATCGGCTAGGATGCCCACGTAGCGCCCATGATGGCCCGCTTGTCGACGAATATGCTGGGCAACCTGTGCGTGATCGGCTTGCGCCCCGTGACTGAAATTGAGGCGAAAGACATCGACGCCCGCTCCCAGCAGGCGACCAATCATGTCCTGACTTTGGCTCGCGGGCCCCACCGTCGCCACAATTTTTGTGCGGCGCAGTGAGTTGGGGTCCTGAATCCGTTCGGCTGTCACGGGTTTTTTCTATTCCTCGGGTAAGCGGCAGTCTTGATGGGTAAATTTCAAGTAGAGTATGGCAGGATCGCGCCGGCGAGTGCTATGTCACAATACCGTCCCACGGGCAGTGCCATGGCGATACGAGTGCTGCGCGTAAGTGGATACACAGCGAGATGATGCAACCAACTGATAGCCGACGACCTAACCCTCCGATCGGATATGCCTGCGAATGCACGCTGGCGCCGGAGCATCAAATTGAGTTGGTGGCGGAGTTCCACGTTCATCGCATTCGCCCCTCGCGCATCGCTTATCGCCTGGGCATCGATATTGCTCAGGTTGAGGCATGGCTCTCGGGGGAGCAGGATGCGGAGCGGTTTCAGCGGTTGACGGCCGCTCATCGTCGTCGGAAGTATCAGCTTCAGATTCGCCGTGCGGACCGGCTGCGAGGTCAGCAGGCCTATGAGTTGCGGCTCGCGGCCCAGCAAGATCTGCAGCAGGACAACGGAATGGAA
>CAXEVD010000371.1:0-2713 GCA_963999395.1 uncultured Halieaceae bacterium | reverse complement strand
TAGCGCTTGCCTACCACCTCGCCGAGGAAGGCGAGACCAATGTGATGCTGATCGAGAAGGGCGAGCTGACCTCGGGCTCGACCTGGCACGCAGCGGGGCAGTGTCCGAGCCTCGTCGGTAACTACAACCTCGCCAAAATTCATGACTACGGGAATCGCCTCTATCCCACGCTCGAGGAGAAGACCGGCCAGTATGTGAGCTGGCATGCCTCGGGCGGAATTCGCATCGCGCGCCAGCAAGCAGACCTTGACTGGTTTCACTCTATGAAGGGTATTGCCGATAACGTCGGCTTCCGCATGGAGATCATCGACCCCGCCAAAATCAAAGAGCTCAATCCGTTCTACGACATCGACGGTGTGATAGCCGGCGCCTGGACGATGGATGATGGCCATGCCGACCCCTCCGGTTTAACCAATGCCATGGCCCGGGGTGCGACCGACATGGGTGTGAAGATCGTGCGCCATAACCGGGTGATAGATATCAACCGTTTGCCCTCGGGGGAGTGGGAGGTCGATACCGAGCAGGGCAAGGTGACCTGTGAAATTGTGGTGAACGCGGCGGGCAGTTTTGCGCGTCAGGTGGCGCAGATGGTGGGTGCGGATTTGCCGATCTGCAATATGGAGCACCATTACATCGTTACCGGTGCGATTCAGGAATTTGTCGACCGGGACGAGGAGTTCCCGGTCATGCGTGACCCCTACGCCTCGGCTTACATCCGCCAGGAGCAAAAGTCGGGTCTGATTGGTATCTATGAGTCGACGGGGCTGACTGAGGCCTGGGGCCCTGACGGCTTGCCGCCGTGGTCCTCTGACAGCGAGCTGTTCCCCGATGATCTCGACCGTCTCATGCCCTGGCTCGAGCGGGCCATGAACTGCATGCCGCCCATGTTGGAGGCGGGCATCAAGCGCATCGTGAACGGTGCTATCCCGCACTCAGCCGACGGGCCGCCGCTGTTGGGGCCGGTCGCGGGCATCGAGAACTTCTGGCTCTGCTGCGGCTCTTCCTTCGGGATTGCCCAGGGTGCGGGCTGTGGCAAGTACCTCGCCCAGTGGATGATCTACGGTGACTCGGAAATCAACATGACGGGCTTTGATCCGCGGCGCTTCGGTGACTTTGCAGATCGCGCCTATATGCACGCCAAGGGCTTCCAGGATTATGGTCTGACCTATGCCACGCCCCTGCCCGGTGAAGAATTCCCCGCGGCGCGCGACTGTCGATTGACGCCGCTTCATGACACCTTGAAAGCCAAGGGCGCGGTGCATACCCAGACCTTCGGCTGGGAGCGGCCTAAATGGTTTTCTTTGGATGGTCGCGAGGAGGAGCACAGCTACCGACGCAATAATGTGTTCGAAGTCGTGCGCGAGGAGTGTAAGGCCGTACGTGAGCGGGTAGGGCTTATCGACCTCACTGGCTTCGCCAAGTATGACGTGACCGGCGCCGATGCCGAGACGTTTTTGAATCGCGTATTGGCCAACCGCATGCCGCGACGCGACGGTGGTATCGCATTGGCGCACTTTCTCTCGAAGAACGGCCGCATCCTCGGCGAGGCGACCGTGACGCGGATTTCTGTCGATCACTTTTATCTCCTCTCTGCCGCTAGCGCCGAGCTCAGAGACCTGGACCACTTGGTGCAGCAGGTGCAAGCGGGTGAGCAGGTCACGATTCGCAACGCTACCGAGGAGCGCGGGGTGATCGTCTTGGCTGGACCCAAGGCACGCGATGTGCTGAGTGGTTTGACGGACGCTTCGCTGGAGAATACGGATTTCCCCTGGCGTACTGCGCAGCAGATTGAGATTGCAGGGATTCCCACTTTGGCCCTGCGCATTAACTATGTGGGTGAACTCGGTTGGGAGCTCCACCCGGCGATGGCCGATCTGCCGGCGCTTTATGAGGCGGTGTGCTCAGCGGGGGAGGAACACGGCATCGCGGACTTCGGGCTCTATGCCATGAACAGCTTGCGCGTGGAAAAAGGCTACCGCGGCTGGGGCGCGGAGCTCACCAACGAGGTAACCATGCTCGAGGCGGACATGGCACGCTTCTACGCGAGCGCCAAGGATGACTTCGTCGGTAAATGGGCCACTGAAAATAATGAGGCCGGCCCATTGCGTCTGGTGTACTTCGAGGTAGAGGTAGAAGACGCCGATGTATGCGGTGGAGAGCCGATTTTTCTCGGTGATACCTGCGTGGGCGTGACCACATCCGGTGGTTACGGCTATGCGGTCGAGAAGAGCCTCGGCTTTGGCTACGTGCCCCCCGAGCAGGCCGAACCGGGCTCAGTGATCGACATCGGCTTACTCGATGCCCGCTGCCGCGCCACGGTCTTGGCTGAACCCATCTACGACCCGGCCAACGAGCGGTTGGCCAGCTGATGGCAGCGTTACCCGATCGCTGCGAGGTGGTCGTCGTCGGTGGCGGCGTCATTGGTGTGTCTGTGGCCTATCACCTCGCCGAGGCCGGCATCCAGGATGTGGTGCTGCTTGAGCGCAAGGAACTGACCAGCGGCACTACCTGGCATGCGGCGGGTTTGGTGGGACAGCTGCGCACTTCGATCAATATGACTCAGCTCGCGCGCTACACCAGCCAGCTTTATCGCGGCCTTGAGGAAGAGACGGGGCAAGCCACCGGCTACCGCCAGTGCGGCTCGATCTCGATCGCGGCCACCGCCGAACGGTTTGAAGAGCTCAAGCGCAGTGCCTCCATGGCCAAGGTGTTC
>CAXEVD010000370.1:0-2720 GCA_963999395.1 uncultured Halieaceae bacterium | reverse complement strand
GAGCGCGGTGTTGTGGCGCGATTAAAGTTCTATTGAGATCTCTTGCCCTTTGACGAAGCGCACAAAGGGTGCGCTCTGCTTAAGTTGCTCCCGGGGGTTCAGCTGGATCCGTTGCTCGACCAGATCAATGGCCCATCGCGTTACCGCGGGTAGATCCAGTTGTCGCGCCTCATTCAGTGTGAGCCAATGGAGCTCATTGAGCTCGCCACTGGCATCGCTGATTTGCTTGGGATCGTTATAGATGAACTGGTCATGGATCATGAAGAAGCGGGTATCGAAACGCCGGGTGCGATAGGCAGGTGTGATCGCCCGGGCGATAAAGTCCATATGCTCCAAGGGTGGCTCCGCGCCGTTAGAGAAATAGTCCCGCCAAACTGGGTGAGTTGTTGTCGCAGGTTTTGAGGCAGGGCGGCCGACAATCAGACCCGTTTCCTCAAAGGTTTCCCTGATGGCGGCGAGGGCGAGGCCACGCAGCTTGCGATCATTAACCGTTTTTCTTGTGGCCTTTCGCAGCCGTTCCATGACGGGTCGGCTCAGATCGCCTGGTACTTGAAGCCGCTGGTCGATCAGATCTAGCCGGCCACCGGGGAAGACAAATTTATTGGGCATGAACCGGTGGCTGGCCGCGCGCTTACCCATGAGTACAGTAGGTTGCGATCCGGCGCGCACCACGATGAGCGTTGCCGCCTCTTTGGGCCGAGCCAGTTCGGCCGTGCCCTCTCTATATTCACCCGGGCCGGTGGGGGTCCTGCCGCACTGATGGCGTGTCATGAGGCAACCTGATCTTGCGGGGGGCTCTGAAGCACCCTCATGATGTCATCGAAGTGATGGGTATACACACCGGGCTCGTGATCTGCGGCGAGCCCGAGCATACATTGGGCAACATCAGCTGACTGTGCGCTTCGATAGCGGCGCCATTTGCCGTGCATTAGTCGATCGGTGGCGAGGGCAATGCGTTGAAGGAGTACTTCTATTGGCCGGTGCTCTGTCCTATCTCCAAGTAGCAGGCCAGGCCGAATAATGTCGAGCCGCTTAAAGCCCATTTCCACAAGCCGTTGTTCTGCTGCGCCTTTCACACGCGAATAAAAAACCGAGGCGTCGGGGTTTGCCCCAACTGCAGTGACGACGAGGAAGTGGTCGACGTTCGCTGCTTTTGCTGCCGCGGCAAATGACACGACGGCTTCTTCGTCGATTGCGCGAAAAGCGGCCTGTGAGCCCGCCTGCCGAATGGTGGTGCCGAGCGCGCAAATCGCGATATCGGCAGGTGGGAGCCGGGGTAAGTCGTCAAAGCTCGATACGATCTCGCTGGAGGCCATACCCGTAGGGCGTCTGCCGACGGTTGTGATCTCGTGACCGTCATTGAGGCCAAGTCTCAGCACTTTTCCGCCGATGAGGCCGGTGCCGCCGGCGAGTAGCAGTCTCATGCCAGTGCCATCGAGATAGGCAAGGCCGGTACTAATACAGCAGGTTGATGCAGTGCAGAGGTCATGGTGAGACGGCCACTGATTGCTGTAATTGACGCGCTGCTTGCCACTCCCATGTGCTCAGGTCGACGTCCACGACGAATACCTCAAAATCTTCCTGCCACCGCGCTGGGGCATATAGCACGGATTCGCCTCTGAGCCAGGTGTTGCCATCGCGATCGGCGACGCAAAGCAGAACTATTGCCTCTCCGTTTTCAGGAGTCGATGCCACCTTTGTCGCACCCCGTTGGCACCCCGTGCGGTGGTAGACGCGCATCACAAGCCCCGCGTCTTGATCGAGGGCATGGACCTGCAGGGATTCCGACAGGATGCGCCTTAAACGCACTGATTGCCGGCCATCATCGGTTTTCTCATAGCGCCATTGTGTATGTTCTGCGGCGGTCAGGTATTGCCAGTCTGTGAAATCAGTGCCGTAGGTGAGTGCGCTGTCCGATGTCATCTGTTCTGATGCAGACATTGTGTTTTCGGATAACCCGCCTAGCGACATGACGCCCAGTATAAATACGACCGCAACGGTGCCCAGAATCATCACAGTCATCAATGCGGCGAAAATTTTATTCATGAAGCCCCGCCGATGAACTAGCTTTGCGTTTGATCATGGCGCTCCAGTCGCGAAAGGGGCCAGAAACGTTCTGCCAAAAGGATCGGTATTGAGCTTGGCTGGCTGGCCCCAACCCCCACGGCGTGTACTCGTCTTTTTCGGGGATATAGAGGGTGCCGAACGCTCGATCCCAAATACTGGTGACTGCTGCCAGGTTCGTGTCCCAATGGTGCTCAAGGTAACTGTGGTGAGTGTGATGCATCACGGGGCTGTGCAGCCATTTCGAGAGCCAACGAGGGTAGTGAAAAGCCACGTGATAATGACGAAAGGAGCCGTTGAAGCCGAATAGCAGTGCAAAAAAGCCAATATTGAACAGCGTGGCTTGCGCAATACTGCCACTAAACAGCCAGCCAAACAGACCAGCGGCGATGCCAAAGGACAGTGCCGCGCCAATCGCGTAAATGGGTCCCTCCAGAAAATGTTCCCGGTAGCGAGTAAGCGGTGTAAGTACCTCTGCCGAATGATGAACTTTGTGAATGGCCCACAGCACTGGGATTTTGTGTTCCGCGTAGTGGATGAGAAAAAACAGCAGATCGTATAGCACCAGAGTGACTAGGCTGTAGAGCAACATCCAGCCGTAGTGGCTCTGCAGACTGGGCCCGCTGTCCAAGAGCGCATTGAGTGCGTCCATGACC
>CAXEVD010000369.1:0-2722 GCA_963999395.1 uncultured Halieaceae bacterium | reverse complement strand
CGTTGCCACTATTAGTCCCGAGGGGTTTGTTTCGATTACCGACCGCACCAAAGACGTCATCAAATCAGGCGGTGAGTGGATTTCTTCCATTGAGGTGGAGAATGTCGCCACCGGACACCCCAAGGTGTCGGAGGCCGCAGTGATTGGCCGCATCCACGAAAAATGGGGCGAGCGGCCTTTGCTGATTGTGGTGAGAGCACCCGGTGAGGAGCCCTCGCCGGATGAACTGAAAACCTATCTCGACGGCAAGATCGCTAAGTGGTGGATTCCTGACGACGTGCAGTTCATCGAGGACATGCCCCACACCGCTACCGGCAAAATCCAGAAAACCGCGTTGCGTGACATGTTTGCGGATTACCAGTTCCCAGCCTGAATCGGCTGGGCCTGCTCTTCCAACTGCAACTATGGGCTCTTTCGCAGACTCTCCGCTGGCACTTTTGCCCACGCGCGTCGGTGGCAGAGTGCCATGCGAGGCGTATAACTCTCCCCTCGTCAGTTTCCAGCGGCAAATCGGTCAATGAGCGACGCATTTGAGCGCACCGACATTGTCATCCCGGTTTTCGCGGGCGAAGCCGCTGTGCGCCGGTGTCTGGAGTCCGTTTTGGCTTCAGCAGCGGCGAGCGTGGCTGACATCGTCGTGGTTGACGATGCGTCCCCAGAGCCTGCCATTGCCGACTACTTGCAAACACTCGCCACTGCAAACAAAGTGACTTTGTTGCGTCACGAGCACAATAAGGGGTTTGTGGAGAGCGTTAACGAGGCGGCGGAACTTCACCCAGACCGGGATTTCGTCATTCTCAATGCCGATACCGAGGTCGCAGGAGATTGGTTGCAGCGACTGCAGCATCACGCGGCCCGCAATGATGCGGTCGCGACCGTAACGCCCTTCTCCAACAACGCCACCATTGCCAGCTTCCCGAAGCTTGTTGAGTCCAATGCCCTGCCTCAAGGGGAAACCACTGCCAGTCTGCACGCGTTGTTCTCAAGCGAAAATGACCAGAATACGGTCGATATACCCACTGCCATTGGCTCTTGCATGTTTATTAGGCGAGCGGCTTGGCAGGAAGCGGGCGGCTTCGACACTGTCTTCGGCAAAGGCTATGGAGAAGAGGTGGATTTCTGTTGCAAGCTGTCGGCAGGCGGTTGGCAACATCTGCTCGCTGCGGACACTTTTGTTTTTCACGAAGGCGGCGTGTCATTTGGTGCTAAGACAGACGAGCTCAAGGTTGCCGCCCAGGCAATCGTCGATGAGCGCTACCCCGACTACGGCGACTCGATACAGCAGTGGATAGAGATTGATCCGGCCTTGCCTTATCGGCTGGCGGTGGATCTGGCGCGCGTAAATCGGCGCACGGGGCCAAAGTGGTTATTTATTTCTCATGCGTATGGCGGCGGTGTGCAGCAACACATCGACGATCTGGCCGCCCTGATTTGCGACGAGCTGGATGGCGTGGTGTGGCTACTGCAGCCCAGGGATGATCGCAGCCTGAGACTCACTTGGGGTGGCGAAGATAGCGGTCTTGACATCCCGATTGCCCATGACCAACTCGATACGGTCCTGCCGCCGCTGGTTTTTGAGCTGGGCATCCAGCGTCTGCACTTCCATCATTTTGCCGGGCTGCCTGCCTCGGTACTTCAACTACCGAAAGTTTTACGCTTGCCTTTTGATGTCACCTTCCACGACTTCCATACTGTCTGCCCGCAAACACATTTCATTACCCGCGACGGCGATTTTTGTGGTCGGCCCGATGTGGACAGCTGCGAGCACTGTGTTGCCGAGCGTCCCGACTCCTGGGGATTGGGTATTCGGGACTGGCGCGTGACTTTTGGTGACTGGTTGGCCCAGGCGGAGCGGCTAATTTACCCCAACAGCTCGGTGCGAAACATCGTGTCCGACTATTTCCCCGAGCTCACCGGCGAGGTCTGGCCACACCCAGAGCGGAATCTCGCGGAGTTTACCGGCCACGCGGAGCGGTCACTGTCGCGCAGAAAAGTGGCATTGATTGGCTCGATGTCCGATGTCAAAGGCCTGCATCGCCTGAAATCACTCGCGGATTTGTCGCTTAGCACGACTGAGCCAGTTGAATTTGTCGTGATTGGTCCGATCCTCGCGCCGCTTGGGCCCAAGGCTCCCCCGAACGTGACGGTGACTGGTCAATACCATGCCGCTGAGCTATCTCGCTTGCTGGCGCGGGAGCGTCCCGACAGCATCCTTTTCTTGTCCGTCGTGCCCGAGACCTACAACTTCGCGTTATCGGCGGCGCTTGCTACCGGGTTGCCTATTGTCGCGCTCGACGCAGGTGCGATCGGCGAACGTTTGCGGGGCGTTACCAGTGCAACCGTGCTGCCCATAGATGCCAAGCCCGCAGATATTTTGGGCGTTCTAGGTGAGACGGCAGGACCCTATGCACTGAGTGAAGGACCACTCATACGTGGCGTTGGTCACTCTGACAACGTCGGTTATGTCGCTCGCCACCATCAACCTTTAGAAGATTTTGAGCGGACAACGTTACGTAAAGACACAGTACTAGCTCAATTCCAAAGAATGATTGCGGAAGCACCGCAGCTCAAGGTCATAGAGCGCGGGATGAGTGAGTTGCTGGAGCAATCCCTAGATTGCCACCTCTCGGAGGCGACAATGCAGTTACGCAAGCAGGCGATGCAGAACGAGAACCAGCTTGCAGCGCGCAATGTCCATTTGTCAGCTATGGAACGAGAGAAG
>CAXEVD010000368.1:0-2722 GCA_963999395.1 uncultured Halieaceae bacterium | reverse complement strand
GAAGACATGACAGGTCTCCGTCAAATCGTTGCGACGCTAGCACTGATCTTAACTACCGTTATTGGCCGGGCCATAGCGCCTGTCACCGTGGCCGAAGATCGTTGGGTGGAAGGCCAGCACTACCAGACATTGACGCCCCCGGTTGCCGTTGGTCGCGATAGCGACGTCGTGGTCACGGAATTCTTTTGGTATGGCTGCGGCCACTGCTACACCTTTGAGCCCATGCTGACCGCCTGGGGCAAGCAGTTGCCCGAAGGTGCGGTGGTGCAACCCTCGCCAGCCGTATGGAACGACCCCATGCGCATGCACGCCAAGGCTTACTACATCGCAGAAGTGCTGGGCGTGAAGGAGAACCTGCATCCCGTCATTTTCGACGCGATGCATGTGCAGCGAAAGCGATTGGTATCCCGGCTCGAGTTGCGCGATCTGTTTGAGGATAACGGCGTGGATCCTGCGCAGTTTGATAAGGCATTTGATTCTTTTGGTGTCGACTCGCAAGTGCGGCAGGCTGATTCCCGAGCGCGGTCTGCCAAAATTTCGGGCACCCCCTCGTTGATGGTGGCAGGGAAGTACCTGATCGAAACCCGTGCCGCGGGTAGCCAAACCAATATGCTCGAAATCGCCCGCTTCCTGATCGACAAGGAATTGGCCGCGCGCTGATTATTCCTCCGGCACGGACACCGCGGTCCGTGTCACGACCCGCCTCAGTTCGAAACTCGAATGGACGCCGGTAACCCCGGGGATCCGGGTAAGCTTGCCCAGTAAAAACTGTTCGTAGTGCGCCATATCGCGCACGACCGCTTTCAGCAGGTAGTCGGCACTCTGGCCGGTGACCACGCAGCAATCGACCACCTCCGGCAGCGACAGCACCGTCTCCTCAAATGCCTCGAAGCGGTCGGGGGTGTGGCGATCCATGGTGACACTGATGTGGGCGGTTAAATTCAGGCCCAACTTCTTGGGGTCGACCATCGCTGCCTGGTGGGTAATGACACCTTCTGTCACCAGCCGTTTAACGCGACGTGCGCAGGGTGTAGCAGAAAGGCCCACCCGCTCAGCCAGCTCGAGGTTGCTAAGCCCGGCATCGTCCTGCAACACCCGCAAAATACGGCGATCAAGCCGGTCTAGTAGCGGTAGTGAATTATCCATAAAAATCTTTTTGCGTAGTGAAAATAGTATTCAATCTCTTATTTTATAGCACTGAACACTCATATATAGGCAAATATCACGGTTTTTGGTGATTATCCCCTGACCCCCGCCGGTACACTAGGTGTCCTCAAATAGGATAAGGACCAGTGCCGTGGAAAACGCCCGCTTTGATCATCGCAAGTACCGCGCTTTTCAGCCGATTGCCAAGCCAGACCGCCGTTGGCCGGACAACGTGATTCAGGCCGCGCCCGAGTGGTGCTCCGTTGATTTGCGCGACGGCAACCAGGCTTTGGTGGAGCCGATGAATGCGGAGCAGAAGCTTCGCCTGTGGGAGCTATTGGTGTCGATCGGTTTTAAGCAGATTGAGGTGGGGTTCCCTTCGGCTTCAAGCCACGATTTCGCCTTTCTGCGGAAACTGATTGAGGAGGATCGCATCCCTGATGACGTCACCGTGCAGGTGCTGGTGCAGGCGCGAGCGGATCTCATAGAGAAAACCTTTGCCGCGCTCGAGGGTGTCAAGCGGGCCGTGGTGCACTTTTACAACAGCACCTCGACGGTGCAGCGGGAATACGTTTTCGGTCTCGATCGAGATGGTATTCGCGATATTGCCGTCAATGGTGCGCGCCTGATTAAAGAGGCCGCAGACGCGCGCCCTGAAACAGAGTGGGTGTTTGAGTACAGTCCCGAGAGCTTTACCGGCACGGAGATGGATTTCGCCGTAGCGGTCTGCGATGCGGTGAACGAGGTGTTAGCGCCGACCCCTGTTCGGCCGGTCATCATCAACCTGCCCGCTACGGTTGAAATGAGCACGCCGAATATCTATGCAGATCAGATCGAGTGGTTCTGTGATCAGGTTAAAAATCGTGACGCGCTGATCATCTCCCTGCACACCCACAATGACCGGGGCTCCGCTGTCGCCGCCGCCGAGCTCGGCGTGATGGCGGGTGCGGACAGGGTGGAAGGCACGCTGTTGGGCAATGGCGAGCGCACGGGCAACATGGACATCATGACCATGGCGATGAATCTCTACAGTCAGGGCGTGGACCCGCTGTTGGATTTCACGCACATGGATGAGATTTGCGCGGTGGCTCGTGAATGCACGCAGTTGCCGGTCCATCCGCGCCATCCCTACGCAGGAGAGCTCGTATTCACCGCTTTCTCCGGCAGTCATCAGGACGCGATCCACAAGTGCCTGTCCAAACGTGACGCCGATGACGCCTGGGACGTGGCCTATCTACCGATTGATCCTGCCGACATCGGTCGCACGTATCAGGAAGTGATTCGGATCAATAGTCAGTCGGGCAAGGGCGGTGTTGCCCATGTGCTGCGTCGAGACTTCGGGCTGGAGCTGCCGCGCTGGTTGCAGGTCGACTTCAGTACAGCCGTGCAGGGCCTGGCGGAGGACAGCGAAGCCGAAGTCTCCAGCGACGATATCTTTGCGTTGTTCAGCGAGACTTACCTGAGCACCGCTGACCGATGGCAGTTGGGCAATTACCAGCTGTCGCGGCGGGACGAGTCCGATGGGCTTGAGGTCACGTTGCATGGACCTCAAGGAGAGGGGACGTTGACTGGCCAG
>CAXEVD010000367.1:0-2723 GCA_963999395.1 uncultured Halieaceae bacterium | reverse complement strand
AGGACCACAGCGTGTCCGCCCCGGTATCGTTACTTTCCGCAGCGAGGGGCTCTGCAATCCGTGGGTCATAATCGACAATTACCTGCCCGTCTCGCTCTACATAGCATTGACGCGCAAAATCTTCCCATTGGGAATCACGCCAATCCGGAAAGATTTCGATACTGGCCGACCTCAAATACGCCCTGGCCTCGCCCCAGTCCGCGAACGGACCCACCCTACCCACATAAGACTTAATGCGACTCAACCCGGCCTCGGCAATTTCGGGTCCGATATCGTTGATCACTGCCCGCGTTACCAGCCCCGGATAGAGCGCGTTCAACGCGAAGGTCATCAGGCCACCCATGGAAGTCCCCACGATCGCCACCTGCTTTATCCCCAGATCACTCAGCAGGCCGCGCATGTCTTCGACGTATTGCAGCAAGGCGTAACGCGACAGGTCGTCGTCATAATCTGACCGGCCCCGGCCCCGCTGCTCGGGCACGAGCACACGAAAGTGATCGGCGAGCGCAGGCGTTAGCTCCTGAAAGTCGCGACTGTTGCGGGTTAAACCGTGCAGACACAGAACCACAGGCGCATTGTCGTCGGGGCCAGGATAGCCTCGGTCGTATAGCCGGAGTCCATCCTGAGTCTGAAAAAAGTGGTCTTTAAATGCGCTCATGTTACGTCGGCGTAGCGACTGGCGAGCCCCTCATACACTGCCTCAGGAAAACCGGCAGCGGTCGCATCCAGCGACTCAAGCAGCTCAGACAGGTGCTCGTTATCTTCCCGCCCCTGCCACTCTTTGATGTAGGTGCCGTCCTGATAACCGTGATCTTGTCGGAAAAAATTCAGCACGTTTTTACCCACATAATTTCGATAAAGCACGTCGGCCGAGAGACCACAGGCTTGCATCAAAGTGTGAAATAAAGGAACAGAGAACCCTTTGGTCTCTAGCGCATGCTGCGCCAGCGCCTCGGTCGCCGCATGAATGCGCTGACTGGCACCGTGATCGCGTGGCTCGCTTAGCGCATTAGCTGTGAAGTCATCGGCGATCTCCGCGGCCAAGATCTCAAGATCGGTGTCAGGTTCGAACAAAGCAGATAAGCCGAAGTGCCAGATATCGACTACCTCGAGCCGAACTTGTTCTATGTCTGGAGTTTGTTTTTTCCACCATTTGTAACCGACGTGGTCCATCAATTCACCGCACTCGATCCAGGTGGCGCGGTACCACTCGAAGTGCTGGTTGATCCAGTCCTCATGAACGCGACTGTTCATGCGATGCTGCATCTGCAACATGTTTAGTATGGCATCTCGGTTCATAGAGCAAATAACACTATAGCGACCATCAAAATGGTAGCACGCAAGCAATTGGAAACATGAGAGAGGACGGATAATTCGCAGTGAATTGGAGCCACGCGGACCAATCTACTAAAGATGACGATCGCATCCGGGCTTATTGATAAGCATCCCTATCGGTCGCGAACAACCTGTCAGGCTGGCGAAAAGCTTTGAATTCCAGGCAGTTCCCGCTGGGATCTTTCAAAAAGCAGGTTCTCTGCTCTCCGACTCGCCCCTCAAACCGGGTGGTCGGCGGGAGCACAAAGTCACACTTTTGGGCAACAAGTCGCTCAGTCAGTGATTCAAATACGCCCCAGTCGAGGACCACGCCAAAATGCGGTACCGGTACATGTTCACCATCCACGGAATTGGTGTCGGTCTCATCCCGCGCAGCACGCTCGACGCGGTGCAGCACCAACTGGTGGCCCAAAAAATTCAGATCAACCCAGTCATTAGACTCCCTACCTGTAGTACATTCGAGCACCTTCTCGTAGAAGGCGAGTGTTTCCTTAAGATCCCTCACCGGGATTGCTAAATGGAAAGGGTTCAGGTCAGTCATGGGCGACGCTCTGAGCACTGCCTTCCCGCTGCCGCTTCTCGGCCTCCAAAGCTCTATAGTTCGTCACGACTTTCGAGCCTGTTAGTAATCCCATAAAACAGTGCCTACGCAACACTTGCTGACATAATGCTCATACAAAAACAATGAATTAGTGCACCGCTGCGGGATACCGGATCTCGAGCGGCGGACATTGAGCAGGTTGTGGCGGTACCGCTCGTGGCGTGAGGTCCCCAACCAGCTCCAGGAAAACACCATCAGGGTCGACCGCATGCACGATACCCCCGGTATCGGTATCGGTACCCGAGCAACACGGCGCGACGTCTGAGAGAAACGGCACGTCCTGTGATTTGAGAATCGTCACAGCCCGCTCGACATCGGGCACCGTGAGCGCGAGGCGATTGATACCCTTGTGATTGATGGGTGGTGGATAGGCGGGCTCAGGATCAAAAGGCGCTATCCACTGGAGTAACCGCAGGCGATGACGATCACCGCGATCAAGCGCCACATCGGCGCCACGATAGGTCACTGGCTCGTCAAAACCCCAGGCCGCGGACTCTTCTGCGGTGAGCGTTTGCTCATTGATCCAGCGCACGTTGGTGTAACCAAAGCGCCGGTAGAAGGCGACCGACGCCTCGACATCGCTCACGTTGATGCCGATGTAGGGCATGCCCATGATTTGGGTCTGCTCGGAGTTTTGGGCGGGCCGCAGAATGGGGCTCTCCTCCAGCTTGAGATAGATCCCGTCGGGGTCGCGCATAAACACAAAACGATTACCCGGGGCACCATGAGGCTCGCTGATAAACGCGACGCCCTGGCTTTTAAGCAGCGCGTAATCCGGCATCAAATC
>CAXEVD010000366.1:0-2724 GCA_963999395.1 uncultured Halieaceae bacterium | reverse complement strand
TCACAGCCGCGCCCTTGGCGCTGACCGCGGTCTTTTTAGCCAGTTGCGCGACGCAAGATGTGACGCCCTCTCAGCAATCCGCTACCCCATCTTCAGCTGCGGGCGCTGTGGCGGCCGCGCAAAGTGACGACGGTGGCCCGGTCGCGGAGCCTTCACCTGATAAGAACATCGATGGCCGCGGGGTTATTTTTCCTGGGACTGATGTGGGTGTGCAGATGCCCCCCGCGCGCGAGCCGATAAAGCTTTATGGCGACGCGGTTTCCCTGAATTTTGAGGAGGCGCCGCTGTCAGAGGTGGTGCATTCAGTGTTAGGTGAAATCCTCGAGCTCGACTACATCGTCGAACACCCGGTGCAGGGTGCGGTGACATTGCGGACGCGCTCCCCCACCCCTCGTGATCAGCTGTTGCCGATTTTGGAGTCCTTACTTCATAACAATGGCGCGCTGATGGTGCGTGGACCCAACGATCGCTTGTTCATTAGCGGTGCGCAAAAAGCTGGCAGGATGGCCCCCAGCTTCCAGAATGCCGAAGGTGTCGGCACTGGCTTTTCCAATGTCATCGTGCCGCTGCAGTACATTGGCGCACCTGAGATGGCGGAAATTTTGAAGCCGGTCGCGACCGAGACCGCTTTCGTTCGCATCGACACCAAGCGCAACCTGCTCGTCTTAGCGGGTACACAGATGCAGATCGATGGTTGGCTCGACATTATCACCACCTTCGACATTGACCAATTGGCGGGGACGTCAGTGGGGTTATTCCCGATCACTCGAGGCGCGGTTGAAGATGTCTTTGTAGAGCTTGAACACATTCTCAACACCGCCGATGGCGGCACCCGCACCGGTGGCGGCGCGGGTAGGGGCCTTGCGAGCATGGTGCGCGTGCTCCCCGTGGAGCGCTTGAACAGTATTCTCGTTGTCTCGCCACGCGCTACCTATATCGATACCGTGGGGCGATGGGTGGAGCAACTTGATGGTATTGACGAGCCCGCTTCCGAGGCGACTTTGCATGTCTATGACGTGGTCAATGGCAACGCGGCTCAGATGGCCATGCTGTTGAGCACGATTTTTGATGAGAGTAGCGGCAATAGTGGCGCCAGGGGTCAGCGGCCGCAATCTCAGGTGGCGCCTGGCATGACTTCACAGCGGTCCGGCGGTGAAGGCAACATGCCAGCTACGGGAGCCGGGCAATTTATGGGCGGATCAAGCTTTGAGCTGGGTAAGTCTATTCGCGTGGTTTCTGATGACTACAACAATGCGCTTCTCGTCTACGCGTCCCCTTATGAGTACAGCAAGATCGAGCGCATCTTGAAGAAATTGGATGTGGTTGCCACTCAGGTACTTATCGAGGCCAGTATTGTTGAAGTTCAACTCACCGACGGACTGGAGTTTGGGCTTGAGTGGACCTTTCAAAATGGCATCGGTAGCAACTATCAGGGCGCTGGCGCGCTAGACCTGACGGGGCTTGCACCAGTGTCACCGGGCTTCTCTTACACAGTAACGAGCGCCAACGACGTGCGTGCGGTGGTGAACGCACTTGCAGAAGAATCGCTCGTAAATGTGATTTCCACGCCGTCTGTGCTGGTTTTGGACAATCACACCGCGGCGATTCATGTGGGTGACCAGCAACCCATCCAATCACGCCAGCTAGTCACGGATGGCGGGAATATAACGAACTCCATTGAATACAAGGACACCGGCGTAAAGCTGGAGGTGACGCCATCGGTCAATGACGGCGGTTTGGTCACGCTGGATGTGAATCAATCGGTGACGGACGTGGGTCCCGAAGATGCGGCCACAGGGCAGCGAAGCTTTTTGGAGCGCAACGTGAGTAGCCGTATTGCCGTTCGCAGCGGGGAGTCAGTGGTATTGGGCGGCCTCATAACGGATAACTCCACAGTCGCTAAGAGCGGCGTGCCTTATCTCATGGATATTCCCGTGCTGGGAAATTTATTCAGCAGGAATACGGACGCAACCAAGCGTGTTGAACTGCTCGTGTTTATTACCCCCAAAGTAGTGGAGTCTGATGCGGAGCTGCGTGACCTGACTCGGGAAATGCGCGACCGCATGCGCGGCTTGACGGGTTTCGACGATTTACCAATTCAGCTGGAAGATGAAGGGTGATCGCGGTTTTGAGGATAGTGCAAGCTGAGACGCAGCGCTTATCCATTGACCTTGGACGCAGTTTCGAGAAGCTCCTCCAGAGGCTGCTCCAGCGAGCGGTAATGATTGTCGGTTTGCCGGCGGTGTCTGTTGGCTGCACCGCGGTACCTGAACAGACCGCTGAAGACTTAGTGGGTCAGCGTGCGATTTCGTGGGCAGAAGCACTCATGGAGCTAGACTACAACGGTGCGCTGTCATACATGACCCCCAGCTATCAGATGAGTCCCAGAGCTGATCGTTTTCGTGGAGACTTCAGCGGGGCAGGCTTCTGGCGATCAGTTACACGTCACTCGGTTGACTGCGGCGAGAGTCAGGCTCCGTCGCGATGCGATGTCACAATTATTATCCGTATGCTTGTGCCGCCAGAGGTGGCCAGAGAAACGCCAATCGCTTATGACATGACCTGGGTGTTACTGGATGGCCAGTGGTATCTATATCGTAAGTGAAACGCCTCCAGTAGCTTCTTGAGGTCGAAACTGAAGACATGCCGCGCAACAGGTCCCTCGCGAGGGTTTTGTAGTTTCGGTTTGCTAGAAGCTCCCTGATAGCGCCTCGACCATCTGGT
>CAXEVD010000365.1:0-2736 GCA_963999395.1 uncultured Halieaceae bacterium | reverse complement strand
TCGGGGCGCTGAATTTATTCGTGGCCTACCAATACGAGGAAGCCTTTTGGGTGTCCTATAAGCTGTATTCAAGCATCGGCTTCACGGTCGTATTGATGTTACTGACGATCCTCATAGTTGCCCCGCACCTCAAGGAACACGAGATAGCGGAAAGCGAACAGGCGGAGGGCTCGTGATGGCGCTGTTGATGACGCTCTCCTTGACAAGCGCACGCTCTGCAATACTGCCCGCCGCAAGAATAAGGGCCTTAATTTGGCTGTTGCTCGGGGTGAATCTGATCGGCCTGCCTGCGGCCCATGCCCAGGACACCCAATACATCAGCGACGTGGTGCTGGTTCCCGTGCGCAGCGGTGCGGGCTCGGAGTTTCGCATCGTGAATCGCGGACTGCCATCGGGTATCGCGTTACTAGTATACGGACAAAGCGACGACGGCGAGTGGACAGAAGTCGAAACCCGCGGCGGCACGCGTGGCTGGATTCCAACCCAGTACCTCCAGAAAGAGCCGCCGGCGGGACTATTGATCAACGATGTGAGACTGGAACTCGAGCAGGTCCGGGGCGACCGTGACCGCGCTGTCAGTCAACTGAACCAAAGCTCCAGCAAAATCGATGAAGCCGACGAGACCATTGTCAGCTTGACCACTCGGTTGGAGAGCGCCGAGGCGGAGCTGACCGAGGTCAAGCGTTTGTCCGCGGCGGCGCTGGATCTCGACCTGATGAATCAGCAACTGGTCGCCCAGCTCGAGTCAGAACAATCGGATGCAGATCTGCTACGGTTGGAAAATGTGAGGCTGCGCGAGCGCATCGCTAATAATCAGATCATGGATGGGGCCCTTGCGGTGCTGTTGGGCGTCATTCTCGCCGTGGTTGCACCCCGACTGTGGCCAAAGAAAAAGCGCCAGGATGGCTGGTCATGACGGAGATGAACATGAGGAACATGACAAACCTTTTACCCCGACTGTTGAGCTGTTTGCTCGCAGCAACCCTGAGCATCTCCATGAGCGTGGCGTGGGCCCAATCTGATGACCCAGTGGAGAATCCCCGGGTACTCATGAAAACCACCGATGGCGACATTACGATCGAATTATTTGCCGACAAGTCGCCCATCACCGTCGAGAACTTCCTGCGTTACGTCGACGATGGGCACTACGACGGCACCGTTTTTCACCGCGTGATCTCCAACTTCATGATTCAGGGTGGCGGCTTTGATACCGAGCTCAAGGAAAAGCCGACGCGGGACCCCATCGTGAATGAGTCCAAAAACAAACTGCACAACACGCGCGGCACGTTGGCAATGGCGCGCACCAGTGACCCGGGCTCTGCCGCCGCGCAGTTTTTCATTAATCAACGCAGCAATCTGCGTTTGGACTGGTCAGGCGGCAAGGACGGCTACGCCGTATTCGGAGAGGTGGTCGACGGGATGCAGGTTGTTGACATCATCTCACTGACCGACACCGGTTCAGCGCAGGCGCAAACCACGCGTGGCCCCACAATTTTTCAGGATGTGCCGGTGCAGCCGATCGTGGTCCTATCCGTGACCCGACTGGCCCCGTGATCCAACTCAGCATCAATCTCAACAAGATTGCGCTGATACGGAACGCTCGGGATACGCGGCATCCGGACCCCTGCGAGTTCGCGGCCCAAGTCATTCACGCCGGTGCCCACGGGGTAACTGTTCACCCACGACCGGATCAACGCCATATTCGCGCCGATGACTGTGTGGCACTGGGTGAGACCTCACTCGGGTTTAATCCGCACAAGATCGCTGGGCAAGGCGCACCCGCCGGCATCGAGTTCAATATTGAGGGCAACCCCTTTGCAGCGGCGCAGCCCTCAAGCCGCGATGGCGTCAGCGATTACCCCGGTTTTCTGCAACTCGTCGAGGCGGTGCGACCGGATCAAGTGACCCTGGTGCCGGATGCCGATGACCAACTGACCTCGGATCATGGCTTTGATATTGCCCGCGACGGGGAGCTTTTGGCACCGGTGATTGAAAAGTTGAAGTCACTCGGGTGCCGCGTGAGCCTCTTTATGGACCCGGACCCTTCGCAAATAAAGCGCATTCCGGCGCTCGGCGCCGACCGGATCGAGCTCTACACCGAAAGCTATGCCAGGGCCCATGAGCGAGGCGAATTTGAAGCCGTACTCGCGCAGTTTCAGGAAGCGGCCGCAACAGCCACCGCCAACGGGCTGGGTATCAATGCGGGGCACGATCTGAATTTGAATAATCTGCGGGATTTCCGGATCCCCAACCTGCTAGAGGTCTCGATTGGCCATGCCTTTACCATCGATGCCTTGCGCTGGGGTATTCCTGACACTGTGCGGCGCTACCTCGAGACGCTGAGCGCCCTGTAGCACCAGAGCAGTTTGAGCCGCAGTGAACACATCCGCTGACGACACACCGCCCTATCAGGTCCCCCACTCCCAGGAGTCGATCAGGCTGCTGTTTCGCGACCCCCACTTACTGATTGTTGATAAACCCACCTTGCTGTTGAGCGTACCCGGCCGGCATCCGCTAAACCACGACTGCTTGCTCAATCGACTCAGCGTTTGCTATCCGGGTGTCTCCGCCGTTCATCGCTTGGATCTCGATACCTCGGGTGTGATGGTGATTCCCCGTCACCGCGAGGCGCTGTCGCGGCTCGCGCGCCAGTTTCAGGAACGCAGGATCGAAAAAACCTATATCGCGCGGGTCGCGGGCCAGGTCGCCGAGGATGTTGGCGAATGCGACCTGCCA
>CAXEVD010000364.1:0-2750 GCA_963999395.1 uncultured Halieaceae bacterium | reverse complement strand
AGGGCTTTGTGGGTTTCTGCAATCTCAGCGCCGCCGCTGATGGCCTGATGAAAGTACTGAACAAAGCCCGACATCGAGCAGCTCTTGCCGATCAGCATGGACGGCGGGACCGGTGGCGCTTGCCCTGCGCTGGCACCGAGGTAAACGATATGACCCAGCGGCGCCACGGCATCGAGGTTCATCGGGGCGCGATCTCCGGCGTTGCCATCGAAAATCACATCAGCGCCGCGGCCATCGGTCAGCGCTTTGACACCGTCAGGCCAATCGTCGCGCAGATAATCGATGACCGCATCGGGCCCGAACTGCTCGGCAAACTCAAACTTGTGCTCGCCCCCCACCAGGCCGATCACCTGTGCGCCGGCCGACTTGGCGATCTGCATGACCAGTGAGCCGACTGCCCCCGCCGCGGAGTGCACGACCACCCACTGATCGGGCTGCACCTTGGCCGCACTGTGAACTAACAGCCAACTGGTATAGGCACAGGTAGAAAAACAGGCCGCCAGGGGCCAATCAAACTCATCGGGAACGCTGACCAGGGAGTGCGCTGAGGCGATGGCAAAATCCGCATTGCCGCCCCATTGACCATTGGTGGCCACACGTTGATCGATCAATGACTCATCGACGCCCTCACCGACAGCATCGACCACGCCACAGAACTCAAAGCCGGGCGTGAACGGGTAGCCGGGGTGATTCCATTTGATGCGATCCGCCCGCGCGTGATTATCAAGCGGGTTGAGGGCTGCATAAGCGACCTCGATCAGCACCTCACCTGGCCCAGGCTCGGGAACATCTGACTCGACCAGTTGCAGTGCTTCTGGTCCACCTGGTGCCGCAACCGTCACGTTACGCATGCATGTTTCTCCCCCAAGAATGTGGGCTCAGAGTAAATTTGATCGGTTGTTATATCAATAAGGCAAAGCATCCTCGGGGCAGTACTCACAATCCACGGTACGCCCGCGCCAAATGGCTTTTTTCAGGGGAACATCACCTCTTGCGCATTTACGCCTATTGGTATATCAATAAAGCATTAGCGTGGCCAACAGACGTTGAAAATCAGCGGTTTCTGGCCAAACTTTGGCCATTCATAAGCAAAACAGAGGCACTCTCATGAAAAGAAGTACTCGATTCACGCTCTCTTCGGCGGTCGCACTCGCAGTCGCCGGCGTAATCCCCAGTACTGTCGCCGTGGCGCAGGAATCAGCGGGACTTGAAGAAGTCGTTGTCACCGCTCGAAAACGGGACGAATCCCTGCAAGAAATTCCTGTTGCGGTATCCGTATTTGGTGCGGACGACATACTGATGACCGACATGCGCGATCTTGAAGATGTGGCCTTGCACACACCTGGCTTCCAGTTCATGAATCAGGGCAATCAGCAGCCGGGGCGCTACAACACGCAGCTGCAGTTCCGAGGCCTGACAACCGCTCAGTTCTCGCCCAGCTTCGCAACGGGTGCTTTGTTCATTGACGGTGTGTACGTGCTGAACGGCGGCACCTCACTCAGCCTCATGGACCTTGAGCGGGTCGAGGTCATCAAAGGTCCGCAGTCGGCCTACTTTGCGAGAAACACATTCGGCGGCGCGGTCAACCTGATCACCCGCGACCCGAACGCCGAGGAGTTTGGCGGTGAAATCACGGCCAGCATGTCGGATCGTGGGCGCACCGACATCAGCGGTTTGATTGAGGGGCCGATCATCAAGGATGTGCTGGCTTTCAGCGTATCTGGGCGCTTTTACGATAAAGAGGGGCACTTCACCGCGACAGACGGTGGCCGAACCGGCGACGAGGAAACCACAACCTTTAACGGTGTGATCAATTGGACGCCAACCGATAACTTTAAGCTGAAGATGCGTTACAGCACCTCCGAAGACGATGACGGCGCACCGAGTCAGGGCTATGTGTCGGGCATCATGAACGACACCTGTACCGGCACCACGGTGAACTCAGCTGAAGGACCTGCCAACCCGGTGAACTATATTTGCGGCACCGTGCCCTACGGCAATTCGGTGACTGTCGATCCGGGCAGCAATATCATTTCCTCAAACACGATTCTGCCGGTCGATATGTCAGACCTGACCGACCCGACGACCAACATCGACGGCGTCCCGGGAGTGACCTCCATCGGCATGAAGCGTGAAAGTGAGCGTTTCTCCATCGCAGCCGGCTATCAGTTCGATTCAGGCTATAGCATCGACGTGAGCTACGGTAAGAACGAACAAGAGGTGAACTGGATCCGCGACTTTGACCTGTCTGATCGTCTGGGTTGGTGGTCACGCGACCCGCAGAACATGGATGACGAAAGCTGGGAAATTCGCTTCACCAGCCCTCAGGACCAGCGCCTGAGATGGCTGGTCGGCTACAGCTACTATGAGCAGGAATTTCTGGCTTCGGGCAGTGGTGGTGACGCTGCGACCTCATGCTTCGCTTTTGATTTCTACGGCTACTCTGACGCCTACCCCGATATCTGTGTCTATAGCTTCTTTGATTTCTTTCTCGTTTGCCATTCCAGTTGAAAGGATTATTGGTTTTTTTGTTTGAGCAATATATTTAATTAATGGTAAGTCTGTAAGTTCAAAAGAAGCAACTTTGTAAAATGGGCAACTTAGTGATTCAAGCAAATCGACTGCTGACTCATCAAAAGGAGTACTGATCATTGTTATTCCAATACTATTTGCGTATGCAAATAATTCTTTTTGCCATTCAAAGGGAGTTTGAGCCCAATCATACAAATCCCATAAGTTATAGCCATCCC
>CAXEVD010000363.1:0-2756 GCA_963999395.1 uncultured Halieaceae bacterium | reverse complement strand
CGAGGCCGTTGCGGCAGAGACGACAGCCGAGGGCGGCAGTGGTGAAGCGCCCACGAAACAGCCTGAAGTAGCTGCTGCAGAGCAGCCTGCGGGTCAGGCTCAACCTACCGCAGAGGCTGGTGCCGTTGCCGACGATACCGCTGAGGTCGCGGATGCAGAGGCAGCAGACTCGAATCTGAGTGGTAGTGACGACGACGGTGCAGAGCAATCTGAATCCGGGGATGGTGCCAGTGATGATGGGAACGACGCTCCCGCAGCGGAATCTCCCGAGGTGGCTAGCGATACTAACGGCGACATGGGCGCCGAATCAGCCGAACTAACCGGGTCAGCTGAATCGAGCGACGCAGGGGACTCAGCCGAATCCGAAGGCCCAGAAGCGGATTCTGAGGACTCAGAAGAAGAGACGGTTGAAGAAAATCTGCCGCCTCCCGGCCCGCCCCCCCCCGAAGAGCCCAAAGATGACTGCCCCAAGTGCCCAGGTGGTGGTGCCCCCGCCTGGATGGCGACTTTTGCTGATATGGCAACGCTATTGATGGCGTTTTTCGTTTTGCTGTTGAGCTTTGCTGAGACAGAGGTGCCCAAATTCAAGCAGGTAGCCGGCTCGCTGAAGCAGGCATTCGGTATTGAAAAGATTGTGCCCAAGGTCACGATCCCTATGGCACGCAGTATCGTGGTGGAGAACTTTACTCCCGCCGTTGCCGAGCGCTCGGTAATGGACATCAAAGAGCAGCGGTCTGATTTTGTCCGGGGCGACTTCATTGAGAAAAAAACGGAAGAAGGCGAATACGAAGACCCGATCGAGAGCGATTTTCAGCAGGTGCAGGAAGCACTAGAGCAGGAACTCAACAAGGGTATGGCCGACGTTCGCATAGAGAACGGCGAGATCAAAGTCACGTTGGTTGAGCCCGCCGCTGCCGGTGGCAAGGAAGGCAATGAGGGTGAGGGTAAAGGGGGACAGGTCGCCCAAGAAACGCTGGATGCTGTTGCCAAGGTGGCCGAAGTGTCTGCCACGCTGAGTTCCAAGGTCGGGGTCCATTTGGCCGACCAAGCTCAGGGTAATCAGAGCGGCGCGAGTGCAACTCGCCGCCAATCACGGACGGGCGACGGGGCGGGGATGTCAAAGTATGACCGGTTGCGCGCTGACTTGTCAGACGAGATTGCGGCTGGACTGGCGGAGGTCGAAAAGGACGGTGACAAGATTATCGTCAGGCTCGCAAGTCAAGGAAGTTTTACCTCTGGCTCTTCGAATTTGAGGCAGGCCTTCACGCCCACGCTGGCGCGCCTCGGAAATAGCCTCGCACAATACCCTGGCAGCGTCATGGTTGAGGGGCACACAGATAACGTGCCAGTGGCATTCAGTGAGCGCTTCAAGTCCAACTGGGATCTGTCGGCAGCCCGAGCTGCGTCTATCGCTGACTTTTTGTTGAACTCTACTAATTTGGAGGGAGGCAATGTGCAGATCGCCGGGTTTGCGGATACGCGGCCACTCGATAGCAACGATACGCCAACGGGTCGTGCCCGCAACCGGCGTATCGAAGTGATCGTGGACGATAATTGAGTGAGAGGGGGAGCGTAGTCGTGGCTGAAGACGAAAACGTCGACGTCGAGACCCCGGAGGGTGAGGTGCCCGAGGCCGTCGAGTCGGATCCGGCAGAGGCCGCTGAACCCGAGGCTGCAGCGCCGGAAGCGCCGGAGGAAGAGGTTGATCTCGGCCCGCCACCCGAGCCGCCGGAAGAACTCCCTCCCGTCGAATGCCCAAAATGCGCGGGGGGCGGTGCACCCGCCTGGATGGCGACCTTTGCCGATATGGCGACCTTGCTCATGGCATTTTTTGTACTGCTGCTGTCTTTTGCGCAGATGAACGTGCCTAAATTCAAGGAAGTTAGCGGTTCGATGAATGACAGCATGGGCGTGCAGCGGGTGGTGCCGGTGGTGGAGCCGCCGACTGCCGACAATATCATTGCGGATCAATTCATGCAGGCCAAGGTCGAGCCCACTGCACTCAGCACCATCAGTGAGCAGACCACCGATGAGGAGCAGCCACCGGACCCTGAACTGAAGATCACCACCAAACCCTCAAACGACCCGAATTCCTCGGACCTGGAAAAGGTCAGAAGTGCACTCAAGGAAGAGATCACTCGGGGCCAGGTGGAGGTGACCGAGACCGAGGGCAAGATCAGCGTTGTGATGACCTCTGATCAGAAGAATGGCGAGAACCAGGGCGCAGAGGGGCTCGAATCCGGTCAGCGGCTCGACGAGGATACGGTGGCGTTATTTGCCAAGGTGGCGCAGGCTCAGGCTGAGGTGGTATCCGAGGTGGAGGTACTGCGCTCGCCCTCTACAGAGCAGCAGTCCTTTGACAGCGCTCAGGGCAGTGATGCTCAGGAGGGCGAGGACGTCGCCCAGAGTGAATATGAGCAAATCCGCAGTCGTTTGACGACTGAGATCGCCAATGGTCAGGTCAATGTTGAGCGCATCAATGACGAAGTAAAAATCAGCCTCGCGGACCAAGGCGCGTTCGTGAGTGGCAGCGCTGATCTGCGCACCAGTTTCTATAGCGTACTGGCCAGTGTGGGTCAGGCTTTGGTAGACAGACCCGGCCAAGTCACTGTAGCTGGTCATACTGACGACGTGCCGGTGGCCTTCAGTGAGCGCTTTCAATCGAACTGGGATCTGTCAGCCGCGCGATCAGCGTCGGTGGCTGACTACTTGGTGGGTGAGGGTTATATCAACTCTGGCGCAGTCACGGTGACGGG
>CAXEVD010000362.1:0-2761 GCA_963999395.1 uncultured Halieaceae bacterium | reverse complement strand
GCCGATGTTGGCGAGAAGAATGATCAGACACGCCAGCACGTAGGCGATCGCCATGGCCGGGACGATGGCACTGGCAGTAGCAGCTATACGCTGGATCCCGCCCAGAATGACCGCGCCGACCACAACCATCAAAACCCCTCCAGTCAACGCCCAGGGAACCTGAAACTGGTCGCCCAGTACCTGGGCGACGGAGTTGGACTGGACCGTGTTCGCCAATCCAAAACCCGCCATGCTGCCAAACAAGGCAAAGGCGCCTCCCAACAGCGCATAACGCGGACCCAGCCCGTTGCGGATGTAATACATCGGGCCACCGCTGTAGCCGCCCCTGTCATCCTGCTCGCGATAACGGACCGCCAGCACGGCCTCGGCATACTTCATCGCCATGCCAAACAACGCTGTCAGCCACATCCAGAAGAGCGCGCCCGGGCCGCCGAGGGTGATCGCTGTCGCCACGCCGGCGATGTTGCCCGTGCCAATGGTCGCACTGAGGGACGTCATCAGCGCCCTGAATGGCGGTATGTCACCCTCGCCTTGACCCTTGAAGCCACCCAGCAGCAGCCGGAACGCGAAGCCAAGCCGCCGCAACGTCAAAAACCCCAAACCCAGGGTCAGGAAAATCCCGGTACCGAGCAGCAGTACCTGCATGGGCACGCCCCAGGCCCAGGCATTGAGTTCGACGATAAAGGCGTCCATTCAGTGCGTATCTCTTTAATCAGTATTCTCGGTGAGCATATCAGTGCATCACGCGGCCTGACCAACGCCACGCCGTCTTTAAAGACCATCTCAAAAAAAGAGACTCATGCCTTACGACGCCATCAGCTCGCGCCAGATGCGGCACTCATCAACTTGGGCTCGTGGGCGAACAGGCCGAACACGCCCCCCGTGTGAACAAAAATAATGTCGTCGACGTCTTGGTAAAAACCCTCGCGCAGATCAGTCACCAACCCGCGGAATGCCTTGCCGGTGTACACCGGATCGAGCACGACGCCCTCCAGCCGGGTCAACTCGGCGATCAACTCGTATACCGGCGCGTCAGCCCGGCCATACCCCGGGCCCACTGAGTGGTCGCGAGTGTGGGGCGCTAAATCTATTTGGGGCAGCTGCGGCCAGCGCACCTGTGATGCTTGCCAATCATGAACCACGCGCCGATTAAACCAATCCGCGTCGTCGCAGACTGCATACGCCACAACGTCGAGTGGCAGATCGAACATCGCTACGCCCGCAGTCAGCCCGGTCTGCGTGCCCGCCGAACCCGTCGCCAGCGTCAGCGCCGCGCGCTCTATGCCGTGCTCAGCGAGGTCACCGCGCAGTTCTTCGGTCGCCGCGATGTAACCCCAGACACCCAGACTGTCGCTGCCCCCGGTCGGGATCATCAACGCAGGGCGCCCTGCTTCGGAAAATTCCGACTCGAGCCGCGCATAGATGGCCTTTAACTGCGTGGCCCATTGTTTGGCCGGCAAAATCTGGAAAGTGGCCCCTGCCAGCTGATCCAGCAGGAAATTACCGGTGTTCTGCTCGGGCTCGTCATCGGCGCGAAGCACCAGATGACAGTCGAGCCCCAACTGGGCGGCAACCAGTGCCGTCGCCCGGCAGTGATTACTCTGCACACCACCACAGGTCACGAGGGTCTGAAAGCCGTGATCCAGCGCGTGTGCGGCAATAAACTCCAATTTACGAATTTTATTGCCGGTCAATGCGGCGCCCGTTAGATCATCGCGCTTCATCCATAGTCTTTTACCGGCACCCCACTTTTCCGAGGCGCGCGACAAAAACTGCAGCGGGGTGGGAGTCCGCGCCAGATCAAGGCGCGGCGGGTACTTAATCGGAGTCAACGCCAACAGACTTCAGCGTGCCTTTGGGCAGCACCGATGTAACGTGGATCTTCTGAAATTTCAGTTCTACGTTATTGCCGACGGACAGCACAAGATAGTTGGCGTCCAGCCCGCTGATCTTGCCCAGCATGCCGGAGGACAACGCCACTTCGTCGCCTTTCTTGAGCGCTGACACCATCGCCGCGTGTTCTTTTTGACGCTTTCTCTGAGGCCGGATGGTTGTGAAGTACATAAACAGCAAGATACCCACCATCATCAATGGCAGGAAAAGACCCCCACCTTGAGGCGGCTGGCCTGCTGCTTGAGCATATGCCTGAGGAATTAACATGAATCACTCTCCTGTTGCCGGGGCGCCACTCTAAGCCCTGACATCGCAGACAACAATACTGCGTTATCACCGAGATGTGGACTGGGCCGCTGGACTTGAAGGCGGACACAGCGGATCCACTGGTTCAGCAAATGGCAGACCAGCACCAACAAACCGGATGCCCAGCAGATCATTCCCTTTTCAATACAGTGGGCCGAACTACTTAATGACTTTGACCGATGCAAAGAGGCCTCTGCTGTCCTTGAAGACATATTGGACGGTTCACATGGCACTATAAAAAACACTCAGATTATGGATTCTCTTGGCTACTCAAAAGAAGCACTCGCCGCTCGCCAACGGTTCTTTCTGTCTCGAGCTGACAAAGAAAACAATAATAGAAAAGGTGAAAGAGACGCTCTCGATAAAGCGCTTGAAAAGTATCCTGAGGAAATCGATACACTCATCGCATACTACCACTCCCCTGGTCTCTCACCTGCCGACAAGGGACGCATCGTCGAACTCATTGAAGGAGCATTGAAGAAACTTCAGCAGCGTATCGATAGAGAACCGGATGAACCAAATCCGTACAACGAATATGCCTGGCTTGTCGCAAATACTGAGG
>CAXEVD010000361.1:0-2765 GCA_963999395.1 uncultured Halieaceae bacterium | reverse complement strand
GGCGCAGAAATTATGCAGCTCGACATACATCCGGTGGAAGTCGAAGGCGTCGCAGGCGGTGCGGATCACCCCGTCCAGCTCCGCCACCCGGTGCAGCACCCAGCGTTCCAGCTCCGGCATCTCGGCGGGGTCCACCCGCTCCGCCTCGCTGAAATGGCTCAGCGCCCCCAGCAGGAAGCGCATCGTGTTGCGCAGCCGGCGATAGCTGTCGGCCACGCCCTTGAGGATTTCCGGCCCGATCCGCAGGTCGGCGGTATAGTCCGACTGCGCCACCCAGAGCCGCAGGATATCGGCGCCATATTGATCGACCACCACGCCGCCGCAGGTGTAATGAGCCGCGGGGACAACGGGAATGCGGTCGCGGGTGATGTCAATGCCAAGGGCCAGACAGCGTTCATAAGCCTGAGGAAAGTGGCGCGTAATCAGGTCAGCGGGTTGATGACTGATATCGAGAAAGACGCAGTCTGCGCCGAGTCTTTTCATCTCAAAATCGATGGCTCTGGCCACAATATCACGTGGTGCCAGCTCTTCACGGTTATCGAAGTGGGAAACGAATCGCTGTCCATCCGGCAGATGCAGGGTCGCCCCCTCACCGCGGAGTGCCTCGGTCATCAGAAATGATCGACTTTCCGGATGGTAAAGGCAGGTGGGGTGGAACTGGTTGAACTCCAAATTGGCCACCCGACACCCCGCGCGCCAGGCGACCGCGATACCGTCGCCACTCGCGCCGTCTGGGTTCGTGGTGTAGCGGTAGGCTTTGCTGGCCCCCCCGGTCGCGAGTACGACGGCACCGGCACTGACTGTCTCCACGATGTTGTCACCAGTCCTCAGCAGATAGGCGCCGCAGACCCGCGAGCCTGTCTTGATCACATCGACGAGACAGCGATCGGTGAGCATGGTGATGTTAGGGGCCTCTGCCGCCCGGGTAGCTAGCACTTCTGACAGCGCGCGTCCGGTTTGATCGGCGGCGTGGATCACGCGACGATGACTGTGCCCGCCTTCCATCGTGAGGTGGAATTCACGAAATTCCGCGTCCTGCTGATCCTCCCGGAGATCGAATTTCATGCCCTGCGAGACCAGCCAGTCGACGATCTGCCGGCTGCGCCCGACGGTGAATTGAACTGCCGGTTCGTGACAAAGGCCTGCGCCGGCACTCAGGGTATCGTCTACGTGGGCCTGTACCGTATCGCGGTCGTGGAGCACTGCCGCCATCCCGCCTTGGGCCCAAAACGTCGATCCCGAACCCAGTTGGGTTTTGGACAGCACCGCCACCTTGAGCGATGTTGGTAACTGCAACGCGAGACTCATTCCAGCGGCACCGCTGCCGATGATGAGCACGTCAAATCGGGCAATAGTCGACATATTTCGTAAGCCGGTGGGGCGCTGGGGGTGCGGTATAGCGGTATAGTAGCGGGAAGACAAAGTGTAATGTATCGGGAACTTTTTGCCTGCAGCGTGTTCTGAAGGGCATTGGGTGTCCGGTGAGGCGGGCATCCCCGTATGTCGGGTAGAGTGAAGGCGCGGTTTTGACAGCCTCTGATACAGATCAGCAACTGGTTCAGAGGGCTCAGCGTGGCGACCTGCGAGCGTTTGATCTGCTGGTCTTGAAGTACCAGGGTCGGATCGCCGCACTGGTGAGTCGATACGTGTCAGACGCCGGTGAGGTGGAGGACGTCACACAGGAGGCGTTCATCAAGGCCTACCGGGCGCTGGGGAAATTTCGCGGTGATAGTGCGTTTTACACGTGGCTGTACCGCATCGCGGCGAACACGGCCAAAAACCATCTGGTTGCCAAGGGACGCAGGCCTGGGGCCCATGCGACCATTGAAGACGCCGAGGGCTTTGATGAGGGCGGAATGCTCTCGGAGAGTGCCTCTCCGGAGGCGCTGGCGATGGGCGGCGAGCTGGCGGAGGTTGTTGAATCTGCGCTGAACGCGTTGCCCGATGAGCTGAAGGCAGCGTTGATGCTAAGGGAGTTTGACGGGCTGAGTTACGACGACATTGCGGATGTTTTGGGTTGCCCTGTGGGCACGGTCAGATCGAGAATATTTCGGGCGCGCGAGGCGGTTGACCAGCGCGTGAAAGAGCAGATTAGTGGGGGTTCGGGCTTTAGATGAAAGCTGAAGAGAGAAACAGAGAGGCGCTTTCCGCCGTGATGGACGGTGAGGCGCAGGAACTCGAGTTGCGACGGACGCTCGACGCTGTGGCCTGCGACGCGTCACTGCGCGATCGGTGGCAGCGTCACCATCGTGTGAGAGACGCGCTGCATGGACAGTACGCCAACGACACCCAAATCGACGTATCGAGGGGAGTCCTTGAAGCGTTGGAGACAGAGAAGACGATGAGTCGCAATCCGCTCTGGAGTATGGCCGTTGCGGCGTCAGTGACGCTGGCAGTGGTCATGGGTGGCCAGCAACTCCTGTTGCCTTCGAGCGCGGGGTCGCCCATACCGGTGGTGAGTGAGTTGGGCGGTGCAGTGGTTCCGGTGTTGGGTGCACAACCGATTCAGGCGAGTCTGGGTAGCAAACCGCTTCCCGGCCCGGCTCAGCAGTCAGTGACTACCCAGGAATCCAGTCAGAGCATTGCTGTGGTATACGATCGTCTTGCGCGCGACCGATATCGCGCACTCAACGGTCGCCATGCAGCGGCTGCGGCCTACAGTCATCCCGCGCCCTATATCTCCTATGTTCGCGTTCCGGAATCACAGCTCGACACCAGCGCTGCAGAATAAAGGGCGCTGCCTGTCCCCAGCGGCGACGTTAGGC